>JAENWI010000436.1 GCA_016650115.1 Peptostreptococcaceae bacterium
ATGGGGTATCCGGTCAGAACCCGTAAAGTTTTAACTTTGTTGGATGAAATATCCAGCAAACCAAATGGAATTTGAAGAAATGTTTAAAACGGAACAGGACTGCATTGATTACTTGTCATTATTAAGATGGCCAAGCGGTTTTGAATGCCCTCAATGTGGTTCGATCAGGTTTTGGAAAAAGAACAAAGGAAGATATGAATGTTGTGATTGTCATAAAGAAACAAAAGTGACAACCAATACGATGTTTCACAAAACGCCAAAACCTATATTAGTGTGGTTTCGTGCTATTTGGTGGATGATTGCCCAGAAGAATGGAGTTAGTGCAAAAGGGTTGCAGAAAATACTTGGTCTGGGTAGTTATCAAACGGCATGGACTTGGTTGCACAAATTCAGACGACTAATGGTATTAAGTGGAAGAAGTAAGTTACACGGGATGGTGGAGGTTGATGAAGCCTTTGTTGGTGGAAAGATTTCAGGAAAGCGGGGGCGAGGGGCAGAAGGAAAAAGTTTAATAGCAATAGCTGTTGAAGTTATAGGTCGAAAAACCGGCCGGGTGAGACTGGAAAAGATCAAGGATGCGTCAAGTAAAAGCTTAAAAGAATTTATTGAAAAGAACATTGAGCCATCATCAACAGTCATTACTGATGGATGGCCAAGCTATTCAGAGTTAGAGCAAATCGGCTATAATCATAAAATACAAAGGGCAGTAGTAAAAGAACAAGACCAAGAAATATTGCCCAATGTACACAGGGTAGTGTCTTTGTTGAAAAGGTGGCTACTTGGAACACATCAAAGCTATCTGAATAAAAATAAGTTGGGGTATTACCTTGATGAATATGTGTTCCGTTACAATAGGAGAACCTCAAACAGTAGAGGGCTTTTATTTATGAGGTTACTTGAACAGGCTGTTATTGCAGAACCTGTAACATATAATGAAATTATTAAAGAAAATCACGGGTGTTGATCGGATACCCCATATTAATTATTATCAAATTATTGTGCACCAATGGAATTGCTCCATCAATATCATCTGCATGACGAATTACAACTGGTTCGATTCCTTCTTCTTGAAGCGCAGTTTCAAGTAACCGATCAAAATTGGTAGTAATTACAACTTTTATATATCCAGCTTTAATCAATTTGGCAATCGATTTGTGCGCTTGAGTTGGCTGCTTAAGTCCTTCTTCCCGTTCTTGTTCATTGGGTTCAAAATAGGGTCTTAATAAATTGATTCGTTCGGAAGGAGTGCTTACCAATTTGCTAAGAATTGTTGAATAATCAGGATCTTCTCCATATTTATTAATAAACCATTCTTCTGGG
>JAENWI010000307.1 GCA_016650115.1 Peptostreptococcaceae bacterium
CTCATCATAAACGTAAGCAAGAACCTGTCTTCTAGCATGAAGATCGCCACGCTTAGCTAGGGTAATTAATTTTTCAGCTTCTCTTCTTGCTTCCTTTGCTCTATGGTCAGTCGTAGAAATACGTCCTTCTCTAAAAAGATCAGTTACAATATTTCTAAGCATTGCTTTTCGATGAGCAGTAGGTCTGCCTAATTTTCTATATCCTGGCATCGCTATTCTCCTTTCTTAATCGTCGCTTGGTCTTAAATCAAGTCCTAATTCTTCAAGTTTGTGTTTAACTTCATCTAGGGACTTTTTACCTAAGTTTCTCACCTTCATCATGTCTTCTTCAGATCGATGAGTCAGTTCTTCTACAGTGTTGATAGCTGCTCTCTTTAAACAGTTGAAAGATCTGACTGAAAGTTCAAGCTCTTCAATAGTCATTTCTAAAGCTTTTTCCTTTTGATCTTCTTCCTTCTCAACCATTATCTCAAGAGAATCCGTATTATCAGTAAGCTCAATAAACAGGTTTAAATGCTCCTGCATTATTTTTGCACCAATGGATACGCCTTCTTCAGGAGTAATTGAGCCATCAGTCCACAATTCAAGAACCAGCTTGTCATAGTCAGTTACCTGGCCTACCCTGGTGTTCTCAACTGTAAAGTTAACTTTTCTTACTGGTGTAAATATTGAATCAACTGGAATGACTGCTATAGCTGTCGTGTCGCTTTTATTTTGATCAGCGGACACGTAGCCTCTTCCCCTTGAAATGTTAATTTCCATCACAAGAGTAGCATTTTCCTCTAATGTTGCTATATGAAGCTCTGGATTGAATATTTCAAGATCCATATCTCCCATAATATCTTCTGCAGTAACGACCTTAGGTCCTACCACATTGATGATTGCTCTCTTAGTGTTTTCTCCACTTATCTTCACAGCAAGCTTTTTAAGGTTCAGTATTATTTCAGTAACATCTTCTTTAACGCCAGGAATTGTTGAAAATTCGTGGAGTATTCCGTCGATTTTTACTGATGTAACAGCCGCCCCCGGTAATGAGCTAATAAGAATTCTTCTTAAGCTGTTACCCAGGGTCGTTCCGTAGCCTCTTTCGAGGGGTTCAACAACAAACTTGCCATAATTAGCATCTTCTTCTTTAAATATACATTCAATTGTTGGTTTTTCGATTTCTATCACTCAAAACCCTCCTTCTGTTCCAATCAATAACTTATGCCGATAACATAACTCTTTTATTTGGAATACAATTCTACGATAAGATGCTCTGCTACTTGAGTATCAATATCTTCTCTCTTCGGCAACACAATAACTCTACCTTCAAGTTTTTCAACATCAACTGTTAACCATGACGGTACGCTGATTGCCATATCTCTAATCTCCTTAAATTTAGGAGAATTAGTACTTTTCTCTTTTACCTTAATAACATCTCCAGCCTTAACTTCATATGATGGGATATCCACCTTTTTACCATTAACTAAGAAATGTGAATGTGTTACTAATTGTCTGGCTTCTTTTCTTGATGAAGCAAATCCCATTCTGAATACGGTATTATCTAGTCTTGTCTCTAGCATAATCAGCAGGTTTTCACCTGTCATACCCTTCTTCTTGGCTGCCTTATCAAATAAATTTCTAAATTGAGTTTCTAATAAACCATAGAATCTCTTAGCCTTTTGCTTTTCTCTAAGCTGCAGGCCGTAGTCAGATATTTTTTTTCTGCTCTGTCCATGCTGTCCAGGAGCGTAATTTCTCTTTTCTATAGCGCACTTAGTGCCGTAGCATCTTTCGCCTTTCAAAAAAAGCTTCTGACCTTCTCTTCTGCATAATCTGCAGGAAGCATCTGTATATCTTGCCATTTTAAATTACTCCTCCTTTCACTAAACTCTTCTTCTCTTTGGTGGCCTACATCC
>JAENWI010000301.1 GCA_016650115.1 Peptostreptococcaceae bacterium
ATCTAGATTCGGGTTGTCTTTTATTCTATTATATAAATCCATAATCTTAAGTGCGGAAAGTAGTTGCCTTTTATATGCATGAATTCGCTTTACCTGTATATCAAAAATAGAATCAGGATTGATAATGATGCCGTTACTCTTTTCGATATATTTTGCAAGAGCTTTCTTGTTTTCCAGTTTTGTTTGGTTAATCGCCTCTAAAAATTCCTTGTCCTCTTCAAATTTTTTCAAATTGATCAGATCTGCTGCTTTTTCTCTCCACTTATCACCTATTTTGCTTGTAACCAAGTCTGAAAGAGTTGGATTTGCGCTGAAAAGGAATCTTCGATGACTTACACCATTTGTTATATTAGTAAATTTCTCAGGGTAAATCAGATTAAATTCCGGAAAAATATTTTCTTTCAGTATTTTCGAATGAAGCTTTGCGACGCCATTCACCGAATAACTGCCAATTATAGCAAGACATGCCATATGCACATATCCATCCCGTATAACTGCTGTTTTATCAAGCAGCCCTTTAGCTTCTCCATCATATTTCAGATTAATTTCCTCTATATATCTTCTGTCTATTTCTTCGATAATCTGGTAAACTCTTGGCAGTAAAGTTTTTACTAATCCAACCGGCCATTTCTCCAGCGCCTCTGGAAGAATGGTATGATTGGTATAGGATATTGTATTGTTTGTAATAATCCAAGCCTGATCCCAGCTTAGGTGTTCTTCATCTAAGAGGATTCGCATTAGTTCTGGAACGCATAATGCAGGGTGGGTGTCATTGATATGAAGTCCAACTTTACGGCTTAAATTTTGAATTCGCAGTCCATTTTTTTTCTGATAATTAATAATAGATTGGATGCCTGCAGAAACAATTAAGTACTCTTGTTTCAATCTCAATTCTCTGCCGGACGGATACCGGTCGTCAGGGTATAGTATGTATGAGATTGCTTCCACCTCTGATTGATATTGCATAGCCTTACCAAAATTCCCCGTATTAAAGGATGTCATATCCATTTCTTCTTCAACAGGCTCTGCACTCCAAAGCCTTAAATTATTAATGTTTAAAGCTTCTTTCATCCCGATCATAGGGATATCATAAGGAACTGCAAGGACTGGTTGATAGTTTTCCAGTGTAAATTTTGGTGATCCGTTTTCTTCGGAATAAACAATATTACCATTGAATTTCACTATAACCGCTTTATCTCTTTTGCAGCGTTCCCATGGATATCCATTTTTTAGCCAGTTGTCAGGGAGTTCCATCTGGTAGCCATTAACAATCTTCTGGTTAAACAGGCCAAACCTGTATCTCATGCCATTCCCATGACCCGCCATCCCCATGTGTGCCATGCTGTCCAGCAAACAGGCTGCAAGTCTTCCCAATCCTCCATTCCCGGTTCCCGGATCCGCTTCCTGCTCAAGAACATCCTCATAATTAATGCCCATTTCTTCCAGACCGGCTTCAACAACATCCTGAATGTCAAGATTCACCAGGTAATACTTTAACAGTCTTCCAATCAAAAACTCCATAGAAAAATAGTAAATCTGTCTTTCGTTATACTTTGCGTATTTTTTCACCGTATCAATCCAGCAGACATTTATTTTTTCTCTCAGCAATCTCAGCAATGTCACATAACTAACGGTGATATCTGCTTTTTCAGGAAATTCTCTTCCCTCTAATTCCACATATTTTTCTTTGAACTCGTCCATAAATTCCTGTTTGGATATAAACAAATTTGCCATATTGATACCTCATATTTTTCGTTTTATAAAGCGCTGACATTCTAATATATCATGCTGCTTCCGCTTTAAATTGACTGCTTCCGTTTTAAATTGACTACTCTACCAGTCTAAAAATCACTCCTGCTAAAGGTGGCAATTTTATTTTCATCGAATGTTTCTTCCCGTTATAGGGGAACTCCTCTGTTTTTATGTTTTCATTTATAAAGTACCCGTTAC
>JAENWI010000304.1 GCA_016650115.1 Peptostreptococcaceae bacterium
GATGAAAATGCTCCCGCATTCCAAACCGGGACAATTACTTACCGTTTTGTACTCAATTAAACCGTATTCCTTCTTTCGCTCAATTAGTGCTGATTGAATTTGCAGCGCTTTACTATTTCATTATAAATTCTGCATAAAGAAATCATTTCTGAAAAGTTCATGAAACGAACATGCCGCGGAATTAATTTTAAAGGAGGCGGCGCAAAAAGAACATGAATATATTGTTCGAAGTGGAATTCTTCTGGCATGAGAGTTCCATTCGAACGTACAAATAATCAAATAAATAGGGTCTGCTGAAAAACTCAGACCGCAATTATTATTTTGATTAGACATGGGTTCAATATTTGTTGGTTAAAAATCATTTGACCTTTGATTTCATCTTCATTTTGACTTCCATTATCTAATTTTCGTTTTGCCGAAAAACTCAATATCAATCTGGCCATAAAGCATGGGAGTGCCACCCCAGCCAACTTGACTAGGTTAAGCACCAAAAAGATGCAGGCAATCCATGTTTCACTGGTATCTTTGAGCCTTGCCTTGATTCGGTTTAATCCATAACCTGTTTTGGCCTGCCCAAATTTGCCTTCGATCGGATTGCGCTCTCCCGGACTTACGTGAATTGGCACTGCCGATGGCCTTCCAAGAGGCTTGGCCAGAAGCTTTATACCTTTCTCTTTCAAGGCTGCACGATTGGCTCGCGTGCAATAGATTTGGTCGGCTAAAAGTTCTTTGGGATAACACCCGAACCGCTTTCTGTATTGTTCAACGTAATCCATCATATGGCTTCCTTCGTTAAAGGCATCCCAACTAAGTTCGTCCAGAAAAGAAATGCCATCGATAATGGAAACGTGGATTTTAGCCCCAAACTCCACTTTTGCCTGACTCTTGCCCCGAACAATAGGACGCACATGAGGCTGATGAATACTGACAATCCGATCTTCGATGCTATGTTTACCGGAGTCATACATTTGCTTTTGCTGGGCGTAAAGTGTGTTGACCACCAGAAGATACTTGTATTGCTTTGGTTTTAATGGAATCTCCGGATAGGCATCCAGTAATCGGTTTATTGATATGAGGTTGCGCCTGAGAAAACGCAATTGACTGCCCACCGATTTGTGGATCTCCTTCCGTGATTTGTTCTTCTTCTGTGCCGTTCGCAAATAACGTTTGCGGGCTATTCTTCGGTATGTCCGGGGTTTCTGGTGATGTAGACCCGAAACGTAAAGCTGGTCTATCAACTGCTCGGTCTTTTCTCTCGCTTCTGAAAGAAGGTCTAAATCTGTTGGATAAGCAATATCTTGTGGACAGGCTGTGGCATCAAAGATTACCCGGCCTTTGTTTTCAGTTTCTCCAGAATTGCTTTCATTGGGATCGGATGGAGGTACTGATTTGCTTTCTCCCGATTCCAGCCTGGTCTTCAACATGACAACCCTTTCGTTAATAGCGTTCAGGTTTTCCATACCCAACCGTTTGCGGAAGTCAACAAACAAAGACGCATCAAATGGTTGTTCACTACTAAAACTCGAATAGCCCAGAAAGTATTGCATGTAGATGTTCTCTGATATCTGGTCAACTGTCTCCCTGTCGTCCAGATTGCAAAGGTGTTTGATAATCAAAGATCCAATGATAACCCTTGGACTCAATGGAGGCCGGCCGGTTGCACTCACTCCAACATTCTTCAGGTAAAGATTACAAACTTCATCCCATGGCATCAATCGGGATAATACAACCCATCGGTTCTTTGGGTTAAGTTGTTGCTCAAATGGAGTTTGGAAACAATCCATTGTAAGCTGATTGGGACTAATGTACGAGGGAGACGGTGCACGCTTTTTGAATACCTTTTTCATATTTCCTTGCACTTATTTCAACGAATATCGTCATAAATATCTTAATTTCATATACATGACTATTTCCCAGCAGACCCTAATTAA
>JAENWI010000243.1 GCA_016650115.1 Peptostreptococcaceae bacterium
TACGAATGTCAAGAAAATAGTAGGCCAGTCGCTGAAAAAATAGTAGGCCACTTGTGCTGAAAAAATAGTAGACCATTATCAAAAAAACGCTGATAAAAAGTGGCCCACTTGTTTAAATCCTGGTCTGGTTTGCTTTTGTATACTTTGGCAACGCAGCAAGCAACGATTAAACGATATGTTTTGCTGTATCTAATAAACGGTAGGAATCTTTGACATTCATATCCAAAATATGCGAATGAAATGTTAAACGGTCAATGAGTGCAGCAATCATGATGTCATTTTCGAAAAGCTCTGTCCACCTTGAGAATTCAAGATTGGTTGTAACAATAATACTGCCACGCTCAGAACGCTCGGAAATGACTTGAAACAAGAGTTCTGATTGATGTCGATTAAAGGTCAAATAACTCAATTCGTCCAGAATTAATAAGTCTACTTTTGACAGTGATTTCTCAAGCTTTGATAGCCTGTTGTTCTGCAATGATTCAGAAAGTTCATTTACCAGTGAAGCGGCGGTATAAAACCGAACATTCATACCGGCCTGGCATGCTTTCATGCCAAGGCCGATTGACAGATGAGATTTTCCAGAACCTGGATTGCCAATCATAATGATATTTTCTCTTTTTTTAATATAATCACAACAGGATAATTCCCATATGCAAGCGCTTGAAACATTTTCCATCCGTTCAAAATCAAACTCGTCCAATGTTTTGGTAAATGGAAATTTAGCCATTTTTATTTTTCGGGTTATTTGGTTTTCCTGGCGTTTTAAAACTTCGCGCTTCATCAAATTTATTAAAAAAGCTTCATAGCTTTCGCCGGGTTCTAATTGCCGGATGATCTCATGGTATTCTGTTAACGTTGGTGTTCTGAGTATTTTCGCATACAGTTTAATCATTTCGTGTGACGGATTAGTAACAGTGCTCATAACGCTATACCTCCCCGAATGAGAGTATCATATTTTGAAAGATTGGTCGGAATCACCTTGATTTTATCACAGATCACCAGCGGTTTAGTAATGGACGGCACGATCATACTGGACTTGATCGCTTCGATACTTATGGTTTGACTGGGGGACAGATACTGGACTGCTTTTATAATGGCATCTTCGCCCTGATCAATACAAAGTCTCAGAAGTTGCACCACTTCTTTGGGGCCCGACAAACGGTTGCCAATGGCGAGAAGTTCTGCTGAAAGGGTTTCTTTAACCGGTTTGGCATTATATACACTCCTTGGTCGTTTTTCAATGAGATCTATGTAATGTTCCAAACGATAATTCACACTGTTACACTTATAAACACGATCATACTCAGCAATCTTTTCCATGCGATAGAACATCATTATTTTGGTGCCATAACCTTTAATGGTGATGTCTTTTCCGCAATAGATAAATGGTACGGAATAGCTGGATCTATCAAAAGTTACCAATGAAAACTCGCCAACCTTTTTTGTAATGCTTCTGCTGGTGTCAAATGGATATTTTGGCAAAGAAATAAAATGGTTCTTTTCAATATGAAACATTTCACCGACAGTTAAGTCACGACCTTTTATCTTATGATTTCGATACTTAATGCATCGTTTAAAAAGGGCATCATTCAACGCTTCAATCGTTTCAACTCGAGGAATCGGCACCAATGCATTCCGCCGAATATAGCCTACCAATCCCTCCACAAGGCCTTTTTCGTGACCTGCTGCAATATTGCAAAAATCGGTCTTAAAGGCATAATGAGCGGATAATGCTTTATATCGGTTTTGCACGACAGCATGGGAACCGAAGCCTTCTTTTACAGCGACTTTGGCATTATCAAAAATCATTCTAGCTGAAGAACCACCAAAATATTTAAGTCCCTCGGCGATGCCTTCAAGAAAGCTTTCTTCATTCTGTTTATAGAAAGCAATAACAAATATATCAGCACTATAACACTGACGCATGCAGAAAAGATTGATTTTGATCTTTTTGCCGTTTAAAAAAACAGTCGCTTCGCCCCAATCGATTTGAATGGCTTCACCCGGTTCATAACTAAGTGGAATAAACACTTTTGTAGGTTCTGGTTTCAGAGATGCCACATAATTTCTGATGGTTGACTCCCCACCGGTAAAGGCGTAATCCTCAACTAAACGTTCATGAATACGTCGTGCTGTGTGTTTCTGTTTCTTGATATTATGCGTTTCGTCTTCCTCAAGGCAGGATTGGATAAATACCTTGATCCTGGATGTCAGCATGTATGGATCTCTTCCGCTGGTGCCATTTCTTTCCCATGGTACAGTTTCACCCAGATAATACTTTTTAACAGTTGTTCTTGAAATACCGAGTTTCTTAGCAATATTACGCTGTGATAGACCTTCTTGTTCATATAAGTATCGGATTTGTTCATATACTTCCACGTCAATGATCATCCTTTCAAAACCTCCTGTAGAATTCGTCATAGTATTATTCTACAGGATTGACTTTATATTGGTCTACTTTTTTATCAGCGTTTTGTTATTTATTGGTCTACTATTATTCTAGCATTCATA
>JAENWI010000281.1 GCA_016650115.1 Peptostreptococcaceae bacterium
AAAATACTAGAAACCCATTATTAGAAATCGAAGGGAAGAACTATGATTGCAATTATTGATTATGGAGTTGGGAATCTTTATTCTCTGAGCAGCTCATTAAAACATTTGAATATTGAGACAATTATCACAAGAAAACCAGAAGAAATAATGAATGCGGATAAAATTATATTACCGGGTGTCGGTGCATTTGAGGATGCCATGGCAAAACTCAAGGAGTCTGGCCTTGTGGACCTGCTTATCGACCAGACGAGGATGGGAAAACCATTTTTGGGTATATGCCTTGGGATGCAGCTTCTCTTCGAGGAGAGCCATGAGTACGGGTGCCACAAGGGGCTTGGTCTGATTAAGGGGACAATTGCATCAATTCAGGATGATTTAAATGGAAAAAATGGAAATGAATTGAAATTAAAGGTGCCACATATTGGTTGGAACAAGCTTAATATAAAGCCAGGAGCTGGAGAAGATCCTATCTTTAAATATTTCAAAGACGGCGGACATGTTTATTACGTACACAGCTTCTATGGGCGAGATTGCATTGAAAACACAATAGCATCGTCAAATTACGATTTGGATATTCCAGGAATTGTACGTAACGGAAGTGTTTATGGCATGCAGTTTCACCCGGAGAAAAGCGGAGAAGTCGGTTTGGGCTTATTGAAAGCGTTTGCAAGCCCATTATAAGCACCCGACATTGGGTTTGCATTTTAAAACAGGCATTGCAAATACTGAGTTTGCTGAATTTTGGGTTGTGGATAAGTTTTAATTAAATATTTATCCACAACCCAATTATAGCAAAACCCACCAATTGGAAGGGTTGATATTTTCACAAACCCAATGTCGGATGCTTATAATGGGCTTCGACTGTGGATAACTAATAAAGGAGAGCATAAATGGAGATTTTTCCAGCGATTGATTTAAAGGATGGTCAGGCGGTTCGCCTTTTTCAGGGGGATTATGACCAGATGACCGTATATAGCAGCAGCCCGGTTGAAGTGGCACGAGGTTTTAAGGAAAAAGGCGCAACCAATCTTCATATAGTGGACCTGGATGGAGCAAAGGATGGGAAACTTGTAAACTTCGAGACCATAAAAGCCATCGTGAAGGACGTTAATATGTTTGTTCAGGTGGGTGGTGGGATCAGGGACGAGAGGAGAATCCAACAATATCTTGAATTGGGTGTTGGCAGGGTAATACTTGGAACAATAGCAACTCAGAATTTTGATTTTGTTGTGCAAATGGTTGAAAAATATGGGGATCGGATTGCAGTTGGCGTAGATGTAAAGAATGGGTTTATAGCCATAAACGGATGGAAAGAAACTACTGACATTGAGGGATTGGAATTTTGCAGAAGACTTCGGGACATTGGCTTGAAAACGGTAATTTATACGGACATTTCAAAGGATGGCGGGATGCAGGGAACAAACCTTGAAGCATATGAAAAGCTGGCTGAAATAGAGGGGATAAACATTGTGGCCTCAGGTGGAATCAGTTTTGAACATGAGTTGATTGCGTTAAAAGCGAATAAAACCTATGCTGCAATTCTAGGGAAAGCCCTTTACATAGGAGCTATTGATCTTGAAAAGGCGATAAAATTATCAAAATGAGCTATGGACATTCAATTGCCAAAAGTGATAAAAGCTGGAAATAATCAAATGGTAAAAAAATGATAAATAAGGAGAAAAACATGATCACTAAAAGAATAATCCCCTGCCTTGATGTCAGAAACGGGAGGGTGGTCAAGGGAGTGAACTTTGAGGGGGTACAGGATGTGGCAAGCCCTATAGATATGGCGAAATTTTACAACGAAAGCGGTGCTGACGAACTAGTTTTTTACGATATTACTGCCAGCATCGAAGGAAGGGGTTTATTTACAGACATCTTAACGGAGGTTGCCAGTCAGATTTTTATACCCTTGACCGTTGGCGGCGGAATAAATACCATTGAAGATTTCGACAGGGTACTTAAATGTGGGGCCGATAAAGTCAGCGTGAACAGTGGCGCTATTAAAAATCCACAGCTTATCAAAGAAGCGGCTCAAAAGTACGGGGATCAATGTGTTGTATTAAGCATGGATGTAAAAAGAGTTGGAGGCCAATTTAGAATATTTGCCAAAGGTGGTAGAGAAGACACTGGAATGGA
>JAENWI010000313.1 GCA_016650115.1 Peptostreptococcaceae bacterium
ACAGCAGAAGAACTCCCACAATAATTATAAAAATACCCTTTGTGAAATAAGGGTAGACAATCAGAATTAATCCGGATATAAGAAAATGAAAATCAGACTGCTTTTTACCATACACAAAATAGCCAAGACCGATTGAACTAATCAATATACTGATATATAAATACATAATAATCACTTGTATGAGATATTTATCAGATAAACCATACTTCTCCTTTGGATAGACTATATAGAAATATAAAGTTAAAGTCAATGGGAAGGGCCTTCCCAAATGGTAAAATATTTGTTATAATGAATTGTTATAAAGCCTATTGTTCTGACGAAGTGTTTGGGTTTGTAAACACTTGGATCTGGGCAAAGTAGGCTTTTTTATTTATTACTGAATTCTGAATAAAAGGATAACTATTATATTATGATTAAAAATGAAAGAACGATGGAAGTTAATAGAAGGAAAACCTTCGCAATCATTTCCCATCCCGATGCTGGTAAAACAACTTTGACTGAGAAACTGCTCCTATATGGAGGAGCTATCAGGCTTGCAGGCGCGG
Organism: Peptostreptococcaceae bacterium; assembly: GCA_016650115.1. GTDB lineage: Bacteria > Bacillota > Clostridia > Peptostreptococcales > Anaerovoracaceae > JAENWH01. The sequence goes on from JAENWI010000313.1 coordinate 546, forward strand.
TAAAAGGCAGGAAAGCAAGTAAACATGCTGTTTCGGACTGGATGGATATTGAAAAAGAAAGAGGAATATCTGTAACATCAAGTGTAATGAATTTTGATTATAATGGATACCGGATTAATATACTGGATACTCCGGGACATCAAGATTTTAGTGAAGATACTTATAGAACTCTCACTGCCGCGGATAGTGCTGTAATGCTGATAGACGGAGCAAAGGGTGTTGAAGAACAGACAATAAAACTTTTTCATGTTTGCAGAATGCGTGGAATTCCAATTTTCACTTTTGTCAATAAAATGGATAGAAATTGCAAAGACCCGTTTGAACTGATGCAAGAAATTGAAGATGTCTTGGGAATCAGGTCATGCCCAATGAACTGGCCTATTGGAACTGGTCATGATTTTCAGGGGGTGTATAACAGGGAGCATGCTAATATTGATCTGTATAAACCAGGTGCTCATGGAAAGAAAAGCGACGCCACCAGCATTTCCATTTCTGGAGATGCAGAATTTGAAAAAGAATTGGGTCATGCGCTTCATAAGAAACTTCAGGATGATATTGAATTACTCGATATTGCAGGAGATCTGTTTGATATGGAAAAGGTGCAGAAGGGTGAATTGACCCCAATGTATTTTGGAAGTGCTATGACAAATTTCGGTGTTAAGCCTTTTCTGGAAGAATTGATTAAACTGGCACCGTCACCTGGTATAAAAAACAGCACTGGAGGAGATATCATACCTGACAGTGAAGACTTTTCTGGCTTTATCTTTAAAATCCAGGCGAATATGGATGCTGCACATCGAGACAGGATTGCTTTTATTAAAATTTGCTCTGGTGAATTTGAAAAAGGCATTCAGGTCATTCATGAAAGAACGGGTAAAAATATCCGATTATCCCAGCCGCAGCAGTTTTTCGCTCAGGAAAGAACTCAGGTTGAGGAAGCATATGCGGGAGATATTATTGGGGTCTTTGACCCAGGGATTTTTAATATTGGAGACACATTATGCGGAGGGAAAAAACCGTTTAGATTTGATCCGATTCCTATATTCCCAGCGGAACATTTTGCCACCGTTATGACAAAGAATGCCTTAAAAAGAAAGCAGTTTCTTAAAGGGATTAACCAAATTTCTGAAGAAGGGGCAATTCAGGTGTTCAAGCAGCCAAGCATAGGTGTTGAAACCTTAACCGTCGGGGTTGTCGGAGTTATGCAGTTAGAAGTGCTGGAATACAGAATGAAAAAAGAATATGGAGTTGATATAATTATTCGACGCCTTCCATATACCATTGCAAGATGGATTGTAGCAGAAAAAGTGACAAGAGAAATGTTGGGATACACAGAT
>JAENWI010000180.1 GCA_016650115.1 Peptostreptococcaceae bacterium
AAAGGTATTGATCTTGCGGCGGCAGCGGCGAGAGAAGCGTTAGGTGATATAGATTATGGTTCTATAGATTTAGTTATTGTCGCAACCATAACGCCAGATATGATAATCCCTTCAATGGGGGCATTGGTTAAAAAAGAACTTCGGCTTAAAAATGCGGTGGCTTTTGATGTAAATACAGCATGCAGCGGTTTCCTTTATGCGACATGGATGGCAGAATCTCTGATGAAAAACAGTGTGAGCATAAACGCGAATACAAATGTTATAAAACGCGCATTGGTAATAGGCGTTGAACGTTTAAGCAGAATCGTTGACTGGACGGATCGAGGCACCTGCATTCTATTTGGAGATGGGGCAGGTGCGGTAGTATTGGAGTTGGATCCAAATCAGGATGGTATCATTTCAAGTTTTATAAAGAATTATGATGATGACGCAGATGCCTTGATTTGTGGAATGGAATATTGGAAAACGCCGTTCACAAAGGATGAAGATGCTGCCCAGATTTTAAAAATGCATGGGACAAAAGTCTTTAGATTTGCCGTCAACGCGGTAGGAGAAGTAATGGAAGAGGCCTTGAAAAAAGCCAATCTGACTGCGGATCAAATCGATCATTACATACCACACCAGGCAAACATGAGAATTATCAATTCAGCAGCACAGCGGTTCAATCAACCTTTGGAAAAATTTCAAATCAGTATAGACAAAACGGGCAATGTATCGGCGGCAAGTGTGCCAATGGCCATGTGTGATATATATAAGACAGGAAAAGTGAAACCCGGGGATTTGGTAATGCTTGTAGGCTTCGGTGGAGGCTTAAGCGCAGGCGCAATAATATATAGAGCTTAGAGGAGATGCAAGTATGATGAATATATGTGAATTATTAGGTATTGAATTTCCGATTATTCAAGGAGCTATGGCCTGGATTGCCGACAGCTCTCTTGCAGCGGCAGTCAGTAATGGCGGTGGACTGGGAGTAATCGCAGGAGGCGGTGCAGACGGTGAATGGCTGAGAACAGAAATTCGGAAGGCGAAATTATTGACGGACAAGCCTTTTGGCGTAAATATTATGCTTCTTTCTCCCTTCGTAGAGGACCAGATCAAGGTGGTTTGTGAAGAAAAAGTTAAAGTGGTAACAACAGGGGCAGGGAATCCCGGGAAATTTATTGAACGTTTAAAAGCAAATGGGATTATTGTGATTCCAGTTGTTCCTTCGGTAGCATTTGCCATGAGAGTGGAAAGAGCCGGAGCGGATGCAGTAATCGCGGAAGGACAGGAAGCAGGAGGTCATATTGGTGAAATCACTACGATGGCTTTAGTGCCACAGGTGGTGGATGCCGTAAAAATTCCGGTAATTGCTGCAGGCGGCATATGTGACGGCAGAGGAGTATGCGCAGCATACATGCTGGGTGCAAAGGGCGTACAGCTTGGGACAAGATTTGTCGTGGCGGATGAATGTACTGTTTCGGAAAATTATAAGGATGCAATTATAAAGGCTAAAGATACGGATACCTGTGCAACAGGAAGAAGCACCGGTCATCCTGTCAGAGTCCTGAAAAATAAATTATCAAGAGAAGTAATGGCACTTGAAAAGAAAAATGCGGATCCGGAAGAAGTCGGCAGGATTTGTACAGGTTCATTACGAAATGCAGTAGTTGATGGAGATATGGAGAGAGGATCTATTATGTCTGGCCAGATTGCGGGGCTTGTAAAGAGAAGACAGCCTGCAGCGGATATGATCAGAGAAATATTTGAGGAGGCATATAAAATTTATGAAGATAGGGATATTATTTGCAGGGCAGGGAGCCCAGTACTCGGGAATGGGAAAAAGTCTTTATGAAAATTCCGAGGTAGCCAGGGATGTATTTGATGCAGCCGGAGAAGAAATAAAGGAATGGTGTTTTAATGGCACAAAGGAAATGCTGCGAATAACCAGCATAACCCAGCCATGTATTTACACTGTTACAATGGCAGCGTATGGCGCATTACTTGAGGAACTTGCAAAATTGCATATGAATGCTTTTGAAATAGAAGGAATGGCGGGTTTTAGCTTAGGAGAATATGCGGCCTTAACAGCAGCTGGTTCCATCGATGATTATAAAAAAGGAATTGGTATTGTCACTAAAAGAGGACAGTGGATGAATGATGCAGGAATCGGAGAAGATGGCGAACCTGCTGGAGGGATGACTGCCGCTTTTGGGGATAGAGAAAATATATTGGATTGCGTTGAATTATGCAGAGAAAATGGCATACTCGAGTGTGTGAATTTTAACTCACCTACACAGACGGTAGTTGCAGGAGATAAGGCGGCACTGGAAAGGTTCAGGAAAAGATCTAAGGAACTGGGACATATTAAAGCCATTCCGTTAAGTGTAAGCACTGCTTTCCACAGCCCTATGATGAAGCCTAGCGTGGAGAAACTTAAACAACTTTTAATAAATGAAAAATTACACCAACCTGCAGGAAAAATATATTCGAACGTCACCGGGAAACCAATTGAGGAGAATGCTGATTTGGCGGAGTTAATGGCGAAGCAGGCAATGAGCCCAGTTTACTGGCAGGAAACAATCGAAAACATGCTGAAGGATGGCGTTGAATTATTTATTGAAATAGGGCCGGGGGCCACGCTTTCAGGCATTGTGAAAAAAATCAATCATGAAATAAAAACCACCCATGTGGAAGATATGGAAAGTCTGCAGCTGACAATCGGTATTTTGAAAGGAGAAATTCAATGCTAAAAGGGAAAAGCGCCATTATTACAGGTGGTGTCAGAGGAATTGGCAAGGCTATAGCAGTTGAATTCTGCAAAAACGGAGCGGATGTGGTGATTAGCTACAGAAGCAATGAAGTTGCTGCCAAACAGGCAGAGATGGATTTGGAACAATATGGAACAAAAGTAATTACTGTAAAAGGAGATATTACTGATCCAAAGCATGGGGAGGAACTGGCAAAAATTACAAAAGACGCTTTTGGAAAAATTGATATTTTAGTCAATAATGCCGGAATTACAAAAGACGGACTGATGATGAGAATGAGTGCAGAGGATTTTAAAAGTGTCATTGACACCAACTTAAACGGCACATTTTATTGTACAAAAGCAGTAACACCAATCATGATAAAACAGAAGTCAGGAACAATAATCAACCTTTCCTCAATAGTTGGGGTTAAAGGTAATCCAGGACAGGTAAACTATTCTGCATCAAAAGCTGGAATTATAGGACTGACTATGTCAGCAGCAAAAGAACTTGGCCGAAGAAATATTAGAGTTAATGCAATTGCTCCAGGATTTATTGATACAGAAATGACGAAGGTTCTGACAGAG
>JAENWI010000226.1 GCA_016650115.1 Peptostreptococcaceae bacterium
AAAAAATTTTTGCCCAAGGATTTTCTCCGCCTCTAAAACTCCATGATATCCATAGAATCCCATGTTTTTCATTATAATTTTATCCATTATTAAATCCTCCTTATGATAGCATCCGTAACTTTTGCAGCCCTTGAGTTTTCCAAAACATCATGAACTCTGACAATATCCACCCCCTGTATGATTCCCAAAACCGTAGTAGCTATAGTACCTTCAACTCTATCCTTTGGTGGAAGGTCCAATATTTTTCCTATCATTGATTTCCTTGAAGCGCCAAGCAACACGGGATATCCTAAAGCTCTAATTTCTCCCAGACGGCTCATCAGAATTAAATTCTGTTCAGGTGTTTTTCCAAAACCTATGCCGGGATCGAGAATTATTTTGTCGTCATTAATCCCCGCCGCCTTTGCTATCCGAACTGACTCTAGAAGAAACCTTTTGATTTCTTCCACCATATCACCAGCATAAGCATTCCCTTTCTGGTTATGCATTAAAACAACCGGGGTTCCATATTTTGCTGCAATAACAGCCAGATTGTTATCTTCTTGAAGTCCCCAGATATCATTTATGATATCTACCCCATTTTTAATTCCCTCTTCTGCAACTTCTGCCCTTATAGTATCCAAGGAGATTATCGCATCTGTTTCTTCTTTAAGCCTTCTTATTACAGGAATAACCCTCCGCATTTCTTCTTCAGCGCTTATCCTTGTGTGTCCGGGTCTTGATGATTCACCCCCGATATCTATAATGTCTGCACCCTCTCTCAGCATTTCCTTTGCGTGTTCCAGTGCCTTATCAACGTTGAGGAAATCACCTCCATCAGAAAACGAGTCAGGAGTCAGGTTCAATATACCCATGATTAAGGTTCTTTTCCCAAATTCAAGTTCATGGCCTAAAAAGTTCATTTTTTTAATTTCCAGAACAAGACCATTCTCTTTATTATCCATTAGCATACCTATCTCCCATTATTAATTATTGACATAACTTCTGCCCTTGCCTTGGAATCTGTAGCAAAAACGCCTCTCACTACTGAGGTAATCGTCTTCGAACCAGGCTTCTTAACACCTCTCATTGTCATGCACATATGTTCAGCCTCAACTACAACAATGACACCATATGGTTCAAGCTTCCCTAGAATTGAATCCGCAATGTTTGCTGTAAGTCTTTCCTGAAGTTGGGGTCTTTTTGATATAGTTTCCACAACCCTGGCAAGTTTGCTTAGTCCTGTAAGTTTACCATCTTTTGGTAAATACCCAACATGCACCTTTCCAAAAAAAGGTACCAAATGGTGCTCGCACATGGAGTAGAATGGTATATCCTTTACCAGAACCAGTTCCTCATACTTTTCTTCTTGAAAATATATTTCAAGATGCTTCTTTGGGTCTTCATTTAAACCGGAAAATATTTCTTCATACATATTTGCAATTCTCTTAGGTGTATCTAAAAGTCCCTCTCTATCGGGATCTTCACCTATAGCAATAATTATTTCCCTGACAGCTTTCTCTATTCTTTCTTTATCCATCATAAATCCTCCCATTTGTTTTAATCTCAAACCTTAGTTTCCTTTTATTTTCATCTATTCAATATTATATCCTATTTTATGAACCTCTATTTCAATATTTCAAAAATAATTTTTTATCCCGTTTCATTGCCATCTTAAAATTAGGCATCATCTAATCTATCAGCCTTACCTCGTTCATGGAATTTGACTTTTTCTCTCTGTCTTTAAGCTTATGTGTTTTATTTACCCAAATAATCGATTTAGCAACTTTGATTCTGATAGCATGCCGAGCTCTCCGACCCCGAGGAAGCTGCAACTTTCTTACCATAACGTTAGTCATAATATTGCATTCTGCACAAAAAAATATAATATTAAAAGATTTTAATATTATAAAAAAAATTAAGTGAAACAGGTTTTCTACTTATTAATTGGTTATTAACTTATTTTTAAATTATTTATTAATTATTCATTTATATGAAAAATTAAGATATTAGGTCTAGTCTTTTGAAACGCCTAATATTCAAAATAACCACTGCGGAAATAATTAAAATCATTCCTATGAAGTTCAAAAATGAGGGAATTTCAGAGAAAATAAGGAATCCCAAGAGTGTGGCAATAGCAGGTTCCACCGATACCATAACTGCAGCCTTAGAATTTTCAATATACACAAGACCAATAGTATATAGGATATATGGAATAAAGGTAATCACTACCGAAAGAACGAAGTAATTAAGGAACACCTCGCTTTTATGTTGAAGGTAAACTTGCTCTACAATACTGAAATCAGTAAAAAAAGCACCGCCAATAGAGGTAAAGACAAAGGTATATGCAGTAATAGTAAATGGATGATATCCCTTATTAAGCGCAAATCGGGAAAACACACTATAAAGAGCATAACATAATCCAGCTCCTATGCCAAAGATAAAACCTAAAGCAGTTAATTGGCTAGTCCCCATCAATGCCCCACTAACTAAAATGCAACCCAAAAATGAACTGGCAATAGCTATAACCTTCCTTTTAGTCACTGCTTCTTTAAACAAAAAAACCGAAAATATCATTACAAACACTGGGGCCGTATAAAGTAAGGAAACAGCTATAGACATGGATGTAAGTGTTATAGCCTCAAAATAAAAGAAATTGAAAAGGAGAAGGCTTAGTATCCCTGTTCCTCCAAAACACCAAAGATCTTTAGCCTTAACCTTTAAAAGGCTCTTGTTATATACAGCTAAAAATAGTAAAGCAACAAAGGCCGTAGCAATAGATTTGACTTCCACGATCTCAATTG
>JAENWI010000042.1 GCA_016650115.1 Peptostreptococcaceae bacterium
CTATTTTTTCAACGTCTCACCGTAAAAAATAAGGAGATTTTGTCTTAAAAAATAGTCCTTCAATTACCATGACCTTTCGGACTATTTTTATTATAACACATAAAAAATAATTGTGCTAATTATTTTTTGAAAATTGCAAATGTTTTTTTACCCCTGTTAGCCCGGTTGCAGGCACTGGCGGCAAATCATTCCCGATAGAAATTACCATTGATAACTCAGAAGGAGAAATGAAGGCGGGGAATATTCCTCAAAATGATAATTCTATGATTAAAATATTACAAAAGGCGAAAAAAAGGGGATTTATATAGTTGTATGCACCCAATGCCTGAAAGGTTCTGCAGAGATCGGTCAATATGAAACAAGTAGGGAGCTGGTATTGGCAATGTACGAAAACTGATGGAGACAAGTATAAGAGGTGAATTGACAAACCAAACAAAGGTGGAACAGGACATAATTGATTTGCGTAAAACTAAAATCGATAGTATGATTGTAGCAGAAAGTTTGAGGAGGATATAAATGAAAAAATTGATGACAGGAAATGAGGCGTTGGTACAAGGGGCGTGGGAGGCAGGAGTTTTATTTGCTTCTGCATACCCGGGGACACCAAGTACAGAGATTTTGGAAAATATGACATTACATAAAGAAGTGGTTTCTGAGTGGGCGCCTAATGAAAAGGTTGCAATGGAAGCGGCCATTGGAGCATCTATTGCGGGGGCAAGAAGTATGGCTTCAATGAAGCATGTTGGTGTTAATGTCGCCGCGGATCCATTATTCACTTTTGTATATACTGGAGTAAATGGCGGAATGGTGCTGGTTACTGCTGATGAACCGGGACAGCATTCCTCGCAAAATGAACAAGACAATAGAAACTATGCTAAATTTGCAAAGATGCCAATGTTTGAACCTGCTACAAGTCAGGAAGCAAGAGATATGATGAAGGCTGCCTTTGATTTGAGTGAAGAGTTTGATACGCCGGTGCTTATGCGTATGACAACAAGATCGTGCCATTCGAAGGGAATTATTGAGTGTGGCGAAAGAGTTGAAATGAAACCTAGACCTTATGTAAAGGATGTTAAAAAATATGTGACCGTTCCTGCCAATGCTAAAGGCTTAAGAGCTAAACTTGAAGTAAGAATGGAAAAACTGGCTGAGGCTTCGGATCAATCGGTTTTTAATACAGTTGAAAATGCAGGTAAGAAGATTGGAATTATATCAAGCGGGATGGCATATTCTTTTGCAAAAGAAGTGTTTGGGAATGATGTTGCTTATTTAAAGCTTGGGTTTTCATACCCGCATCCAATTAATATGATAAAAAACTTTTGTAAAGATTTAGATAAAATATATATTGTTGAAGAAAATGATCCTATTATAGAGGAAGCAGTGAAGATCCTTGGGTTTGAGTGCTTCGGCAAAAATACCTTCCCTGCATATGGTGAGCTTACACCTGATGTTATAAGGCTGGCAGTATTCGGCGATACCAATGAAGTGATAGAACACAGCCGAGAACATGTTGTGAATAGACCGCCTACGTTATGTGCCGGATGTCCGCACAGAGGGTTCTTTTATGAACTGGGCAAGAGAAAAAATGTAATGGTGGCAGGAGATATTGGCTGTTATACGTTAGGATTTGCGCCTCCATATAATTCTCTGGATTTTAATATTTGCATGGGAGCAAGCATAAGTGCGGGACACGGTGCCCAAAAGGCGTTTGATAGAATGGGCACGGATATGAGAGTGGTCTCTGTTTTAGGAGATTCAACATTTTTTCATACGGGAATAAATTCGCTTATAGAGGTTCTATATAACAGGAGCAGAACGGTAAATGTGATTCTGGACAATAGAATTACAGGTATGACTGGACATCAGGAGAACCCGGGTTCTGGAAGACATGCAGATTTGAGTCAGGCGCCAATTATGGATATAGAAGAAATATGTAAGGCGCTTGGAGCAAAGAATATTAGAGTAATCGATCCTAATGACATCATAAAGGTTAGAGAGACCCTAGATTGGGCATTATCCTTAGATGAACCTTCCGTGATTATCACAAGATGGCCTTGCATTTTAAAGAAACTAACTGAAGCTGAAAAAGAGGAATTCGAAAACCCGTTTAAAGAAAAATATGTTGTAGATCCTGAATTGTGTATTAATTGTAAAATTTGCCTCAAAGGCGGGTGCCCGGCATTAGCCATTGATAAAGATACTCAAAAGGCAAAAATAGACAGACTTCAATGTGTAGGTTGTGGAGTTTGTGCAAAAATTTGTCCTAAGGATGCAATATCAAAGGAGGACAAATAATATGATTAAAAATATTTTACTTGTTGGTGTTGGCGGACAAGGGACAATCCTTGCCAGCAAACTGCTGACGATAGGGCTTATGGAACAGGGTTATGATGTTAAGATGAGCGAAATTCATGGAATGAGCCAAAGAGGCGGCTCTGTTTCGTCCCAGATCAGATATGGGGAAGAAGTTTTTTCTCCAGTTATAGAAAAGGGGGCAGCTGATTTATTAGTAGCCTTTGAAAAAATGGAAGCATTAAGATGGCTTGAATATTTGAGGCCAGGCGGAAAAATTGTCGTGAATGATCATGAAATCAACCCTATGCCTGTTATTATGGGAATGCAGGAATACTCTGAGAACATGTTAGATGAAATATGTAAAGCGGCACCTACCAAAGTAATTAATGCGACAGAGGAAGCTGACAAAATTGGAAATGGCAAGGTCATGAATATGATACTCCTTGGTGCAACTGTCAAGCTTATGGGTCTTGAAAATATTGACTGGAAAAAAATCATTAAGGAAAATGTAAAACCTTCTTTTTTCGATATGAATATCAAAGCATTTGAAAGAGGGATTGAATTGGTTTAAGCCCATTATAAGCATCCGACATTGGGTTTGTGAAAAAATTAACCTTTGCAGTTGGTGGGTTTGTTGAAATCCAGCCTGTGGATAAGTTTTTGAATTTTAAGAATAAAAAAAATGGGCATACGATAGATGTGTAAAACAAAACACATTTTCGCATGCTCATTACTTGTTCATAAAACGAAGCCCAATGTCGGATGCTTATAATGGGCTTTCTTTATGCTTAACCCATTTTAATATAAAGATTTGGAGAATCCCTGCAATTGGAACGGCAATAATCATTCCGAGAATCCCAGCGAAAGAGCCAGCTATGGCAACTGCTAAAAGAACAAATAAGGGGTGCAGCCCTGTAGTAGAACCGACAATTTTAGGGTATATAATATTTGCATCAATTTGTTGAATGACTAACAGGATTAATACTGCAAGGATTCCCTGGGTCAGACCCCCTGTGAAGACACCAACTATAAAAGCTGGAATCATGCCCAAAACAGGGCCAAAGTAAGGTATTATGTTGGAGATGCCGGCAAAGCATCCAATAAAAACGGCGAATTGAAGACCAAGTATTGATAAGCCTGTAGAAGACAGAATTGCAACAATCAGCGCATCAAGCAGAGCACCCCTGATAAACAGTGAAACAACCCCATTAATATCATTTAAGGTTTCCTGGATTTTGTATTCTATTCTTTTAGAAAAAGTTAAACATAAAAACTTCGTCCAGATATTCATAAAGAAGCTTTGGTCCTTGAGCAGATAGATACTAATAATTATCCCGAGTAATATATTCACTATGCTGCCGCCAATGGAACCTATAAAGGAAAGTATGGCACGGGTGCTGAAGTTGCTGGACAGCCAATTAACGATGGAGTCAGCAAAACCCTTAAGAGTATCGGATAGACCCGTGATTTCCAGGTTGTTTGCCCATGACAGGATAACAGTTTCGTAGGTTGATAAATAATTTGTAATGCTTTCAACCATATTCCCAATCCCGGAAAAAACAAATTGTCCTAGAATCAAAACCGAAAAAGCATATAAAACAAAGCACATGCCGACAATTATGACCACGTAGGTTATAAGAATACTAATAAATCTTGCTAAAGATGTTCTTTTTATCTGTTTTTTCTGGTCCCCTTGGTTTTCCAATTTAACAGGAAATTTTGAAAGAAGTTTTGACATAAAATTCTTGTCAATAATATTAACAAGGGGATTAATCAGATAGGCTAAAATTAGCCCGATGAACAATGGTGCCAATGAAGAAAAAATAGCGCTGGTTACTGAAGCAGCCGCAGCGAAAATAATTGCGAAATTACTGATGATAAAATACAAAACATAGAGCAGAGCTGCAGTAAATGCAATAAATATGCTGTATTTCATATATTTTTTATTGTTTAAGACATCTTTGATTTGTGACATGTTGCACCTTCTTCCTACAAATAGTATTATATTAAAGGTAGAAATAATAAGCAACCAAATAAATGAGGAAAAATGAAAAATATTCCAGAACTGTTATCCCCTGTTGGGGGGGATGAAGCTGCAACCGAGGCCTTTACGCGCAACCTTGCAGACTGCCCTATGAAACTGAAGATGGTAAAGAGTATCCGTTAAGCCCAAAAGATATTTCATTCATTGATTACCTGGGAGAACTTGCGGAAGCAGGAGTTTCATCTCTGAAAATTGAAGGAAGAATGAAGCCCCCGGAGTATGTGGCAATCGTAACGGGAACATATAGAAAATACCTGGATATCCTTGAACTTTACTTTTATTCTATAAAAAAATTAAATATGGAAACCGTAGAAAATGTTCTGGCAAAAGTGAAAGAATACAAATTCAACTTTAGCAATTTATTCATGAACATTTTAAAGAAATTATCGTTAAATGTAAAGAATCAGGAATTTATATCGGGAGTTTAGGATGGGTTGATGAGTTCAAACATGCTGGGATTAAAGTGTTTGGAGACTTTGGTCTGAATATTAATAACATTGAAGCAGAAAACTGGGCAAATCAACTTGGATTGTATGCATTTGTGCCGTCACTTGAATCCTACGACGGAATAGAAAATGGGAATTGGTTGTATGAGTGCGCGGTTCCGCTAATGATTACAGAACACCCTATGGATATGGGTTTTAAAGAGAACAAAAGAGGAACTGAGTTAAGAGCAATATTTCTTGAAAATCGAGGGAAAAGCATTGTAATTAAGGATCAATCCAATATAGACTATAAAAGGATGGAAGAAGATTTGAAGAATAAAAAAAGGGATGTAAGGATATTTATGCCATATTGAACAACTATAAAAAAATGGTGGTATGAAAAAAGTGATGGTGCCAGGGTTTGCCCTGATACCATCACTTTTAAAATCTTTTGATTACAAACCCTAAACAAAGGTCAACCTTGTATAATTGCTTTGGTTCTAAGCTTGCAGTGCCTTTAAGCCAGCTAATCTGTCAGCTTCTCTGTTTTCAAGAACTTGTGCATATTCTTCATCAGTCATCTTAAGCATTGATATTCCAGTAAAACCATAGAATATGGATACGAGAGGATTAATCATATTCAAGTAGGCATATTTAAAGTATTGTGCAGTTGGAACTCCAAGGAATGTTGACATAGTAGCCCCGCAAGTATTCCAAGGTACTAATGCTGAAGTCATTGTACCTGCATCCTCAAGACATCTTGAAAGATTTCTAGGTGCAAGTCTTCTGTCCTCAAAAGCCTGTTTGTACATTCTTCCTGGAAGGATAATTGCTAAATACTGGTCAGCAGCGATGATGTTCATAAATATGCAGCTGAAGACTGTTACAGTAACAAGTGATCCAGTGTTCTTAGCAAATTTAAGCATTGCTTCAGCAAGAGTTGCAAGCATTCCAGAAGCATCCATGATACCACCGAAGCACATTGCGCATATAATCAGATTGATTGTCCATAGCATTGAATCCATGCCACCTCTTGAAAGAAGCGCATCGATGCTTTCAACGCCGGATGTTGATTCAAATCCATAATGAAGAATTGAAGGCCATTCAGCCAATCCAACTCCCTGGAATATTGAACCAAATATGCATCCTAGTAATGCCCCGCCGATAAGACCAGGTATTGCTGGCAATCTAAATGCAACGATTAGGATAACAACTACTGGTGGAAGTAATAGTAAAGGCGAAATATTAAAGTTATCAAGCATTCCGTTTTGTATTACTTCAACAGCAGCAAGATCTGTGCCTGAACCAGAATGTCCAAGACCTAGTATTACATAAATTATTAATGCAATAATAAGGGAAGGAGTAACTGTCCAAACCATATGTCTGATATGATCAAATAAAGTTGATCCTGCAATAGCAGGAGCTAGATTGGTTGTATCTGATAAAGGTGACATTTTGTCTCCAAAATATGCGCCTGATACAATAGCCCCAGCAGTCATAGCTGGATCGATTCCAAGTCCCTGACCAACTCCAATAAGAGCAATACCGATTGTTCCGGCAGTGGTCCATGATGAACCAGTCGCAAGAGCTACGATACAACAGATAATACAACCTGCAAATAAGAAAATACTAGGATTCAGAATCATAAGTCCGTAATAAATCATTGCTGGAACGACTCCGCCAGCAATCCATGATCCGATAAGTAGACCAACTGTCATCAGAATAAGCATAGCCTGCATAGATCTGTTGATACTTGCAATTATACCTTGTTCTAAGAAGGCCCATTTGTAACCATTCGCAATAGCGACAACAGATGCGAAACTAGCGGAAGCAATTAGCGGAATGTGCAATTCACCGTAATCAGTGAAAAAGATTGAGTAGCAAAGAGCGCCAATTGTAAATGCCATTACAAGTAGAACTTGCCACATAGGAATTTTCTTACCCATATTGTATTCCTCCTATAAAATAAATAAATAAATAACGGCGTGAAATCAGTGCAATCCCACAGTGTGAAATCAATATGATTTCACACTTTTATTATAATGAGATGCACACATTTTGTCAACAAAATGTAAAAATGTTTATAATTTGATATGTAAAAATATTTATAATTCGACGAATCCATAAATAGCAGTATATAGGAAGTCAAAATGGAATTAGTAAACAAATGAAGATAAATTAAAAAGTAATGGCATTAGACTCATCTAATACCATCACTTTAAATATAGAATTCAGTTTGCAAGAACATGACTGGTCGAGCCTGTTTGTAAAACCAGTTGGACCAGGTTGCTGCTGATTTAATTCTAAGCTTCTAAACTCTTCAGAGCAGAGGCTCTATCCATTTCCCTAGCATCAATAACTGCGGCATATTCTGAATCTTCAAGACATCTTGAAAGATTTTTAGGCGCAAGCTTTCTATCTTCAAAAGCTTCTTTGTACATTCTGCCTGGAAAGATGATTGACAAGTACTGGTCAGCAGCAATAATGTTCATAAAGATGCAGCTGAATACTGTAATGGCAACAAGCGACCCAGTGCTTTTGGCAAACTTAAGCATTGCCTGGGCAAGAGCCGAAAGCATTCCGGAAGCATTTATGATACCGCCGAAGCACATTGCACATAAAATTGGATTAATTGTCTAAAGCGTTGAATTCATGCCACCTCTTGAGAGAAGAGCATCGATGCTTTCAACGCCAGATGTTGAAAGCATCGATAATGAAGAATGGATGGCCATTCGGCTAATCCGATTCCCTGGAACAATGAACCAAAAATACATCCAAGTAATGCTCCATCTCCGGAGAGTCCAAGACATAGTACTGCATAAATAATTAAAGAAATAAGAAGTGAAGGAGTAACCGTCCAAAACATATGCCTGATATGGTCAAATAAATTGGAACCTGCGATAGCACCGGCAGTCATCTCTGGATCAATTCCAAGACCCTGAGCATCGCCTGCATGGATCTGTAAAAAAACAGCGAATTTTTTTATAATTATTAATAGAAGAAAGAATTCGCAAAAGCAACGGCTTATTAAAAAAAGAATACGAAAAAAACTTCAAACGTAAAGATTTGCTAAAATACGTATATAAAGGAAGAAAAAATCGATTATGCATGTCTGACCTCTAATCGAAACGAAATAGTTATAAAAGTTTGGATTAATAGAAGAATAATGATTGACACTATGGCATGGGAGTGGTAATATAATGAAGCTGTCGCAAAACAGTGAAGACAATTCGAAAGACTGAAAGGGTGCGAATCCTGAAGGAAAAGCGAAAAAAAGAGTTTTAATTAAACTCAAAATAATGTTGACACTTTAATAATTCGATGGTATAATAAATAACGTTGCGTCTCACAAAGACGGAGCACAGGACAAGCAAACAAACTGGATTTCCAGGGAGAGAGAATGTCCGCTGAACCTTGAAAACTTCATAGTGTAGAATTTTAGTCAAACGGATCTTTAAATAGAACCGTATGGGATCAACATGATTCCAAAACGAGACGAATTGAAATTTGCTTAGGCAGATTTTGAGGAGAATCAAACAGACTAAAAGTACAACAATCAATTGCAAAATTGGTAAGACAAAATTTAACTGAAAAATTCCAAACAGCTAACGCTGAGGAATTTCTTATGTTTGAATGAGTCAACGTACAATTCTTTAAAAACAACAATAATTCTGCGATATATGTTTGACATATATTAAAGAAAAAAATTAGCAAAGCGCAATTGTGTTTTGACTGAGCAGATTTAATCAGCTTCGGCTGTTAAATA
>JAENWI010000433.1 GCA_016650115.1 Peptostreptococcaceae bacterium
CGTTTTCATGTGGAACCTGAGAAGCTTGGAGAACTGGCCGCTATTATGGAGAAAAATAAAGGATTCCTTTTAACCCTTCTTGAAAATCCAAACTTACATGAGCATGAAGCATTTACAGATATGTTATGGGCTGTTTTTCACATAGCTGACGAACTGAAAACCCGAGGTGACTTGAATAAAATTTCTGATGAGGACGCCAGCCATTTAGCTATTGACTTTCATAGAGCCTACAAAGCTATGGTTATGGAATGGATTGGGTACATTAACTATTTAAACGATGAGTACCCTTTCTTATATAAAATTGCTATTCGTAAAAATCCATTCTGCATGGAAATAGAATAAGGAGAGAAATATGAAGTATTTGATTATTGGAACAGGAGGTACGGGCGCTTGTATAGGAGGTTTTTTAGCTTCTGATCACAATGATGTATCTTTTATTTCAAGGGGCAAAACCCTTGAACAAATGAAAGTAAATGGTTTGATGCTTAAAACTGATATCAGGGGAGAACTGCATCTCCCAAATATAAAGGTGTTCTCTGATAATGAATACACTGATAAGGCAGATGTCATTTTTGCTTGTGTTAAAAGCTATTCTATTGATGAAATTATCCCATTAATTAGAAAGGCTTCACATGAAAACAGTATAATTATTCCTATAATGAATGGTTATGGGATAGCGGACAGGATATCGGAGAAGCTTCAGGCAGGGCATGTACTTAGCGGGTGTATGTATATATCTGCATTTATTGATGCTCCCGGCTCAATTACACAATTTGGAAATTTATTTAGGATTGTTTTCGGGACAAGAAAAGATGACTTTGTCGAAATGAAAATATTAGAGGATATTAGAAACACTTTAAGCAAATGTGGAATTAAAGCAATCATTTCTAATAATATAGATAGAGATGTATTTAGAAAATTCGCTTTTATTTCTTCTTATGCAAGTTGTGCGGCGTATTATGATATTGCCGCAAATGCAATGCAGGAAGAGGGTAAGTATAGGGATACATTTATTGAGCTTTGTGGCGAAATTAAAGAAATCAGTAAAAAACTTGATTTGGAATTTGAAGTTGATTTAACAGAAGTGAATTTGAAGATTTTAGATGCATTAATACCGGATACTACAGCATCAATGCAAAAAGACATGAAAGCAGAGAGAAAGTCGGAAATCGATGGGTTGATTTTTGAAGTGTTGAGAATTGCAGACAAAGTTGACGTTTGTGTTCCTACTTACGCAAAGATCGCAAAATATTTTGGATATGTATTTTGCGTTTGATAAAATCAATCTTATATTGGAATAAAAAGGCTTTTATGATATAATTTTGAG
>JAENWI010000373.1 GCA_016650115.1 Peptostreptococcaceae bacterium
CTTATTAATATCTTCTAAGCTGAAAACTATTACGAAGATTTTTCCACTCAAATTGAGGAGATTTTCATACATGATAAAGGACATAACCAAAGCTAATGAGGAGATGACTCCAAACAGTCGTGAGATTGAGGTTTTGAAAGAACACTTTCCCTCTTGTTTCCGTAACGATGGATCATTTGATCTTGAACGGTTCAAAGTATTTCTTAGTGATAAAATTGCAGTCACTGGGGAAGGCTATGAGCTGAAATTCCTTGGGAAGAATTATGCCCGGCTGCTTGCATCCCTAGATACGACCACTGTCGTTGTCCCTGACGAAGTGCACAATTCCAAGCCAGAAAATGTAAATAGCGAGAATATTTATATCAGTGGTGACAATCTTGATGGCTTGAAGCATCTCTTGAAGTCATATGCAAGGAAAGTGAAATGCATTTATATTGACCCGCCATACAACACGGGAACAGATGGATTTGTGTATTTTGATAAATTCAACTTCTCAGTTTCTGAATTATCAGAGAAATTGAGTATGAGTGAAGATCAAGCACAACGTATATTAAGTCTTACAAAACGAAAATCTGCGTCACATTCTGCATGGTTAATGTTTATGTATTCTCGGCTTTCGCTTGCAAGAGATTTATTAACAGATGATGGATCGATTTTCATATCGATCGATGATAATGAAGCGGCTAATCTGAAACTTATATGTGATGATATTTTTGGTGAAGAAAATTGTTTGGGGTGTATTTGTCGCTCAACTGGACAGACAACAGGCCAAGATAGTGGTGGGCTAGGTACCTCTTTTGACTATGCGTATGTGTATGGTAAAAAACCTGATTTAGATATTGCTGGATTACCTTTAAATTCACATGATATTAAGCGATTCAATAATGAAGACGAATTTGGGAAATATGCATATGATCAGTTGAGAAAAACCGGGAGTAACGACAGAAGAGAAGACCGACCTAACATGTACTATGCGATACAAGACCCCGAGGGGAATGATCTTTATCCAACTGCCGTCGCAGGATATGAGAGTTGTTGGCGTGTTGAGAAAAAAACTTATAAACAACTAGTTGAGGACAATTATATCCTTTGGAAAAAAACGATAAGAGATGGAGAATCCGTTTTTTGGCCATATGTTAAATATTATCTAGAAGGTCGAAGCAAAAGACCTTCTCCTTTATGGACAGAACTTGATGGCAATAAAAAAGCAACACGAGAAGTGCGAAGTTTGTTTGATGGTATAAAAGTATTTGATTATATCAAACCCTTAGACTTTATTAAGAAAATCATCCAAATTGCTCCGAATATGCAATCAGGCGACATAGTGGTTGATTTCTTTTCTGGTTCGGCTACTACCGCTCACGCAGTAATGAGCTTTGAGAAAAAATATAAATACATAATGGTACAAATCCCGTCTAGTCTTGATGAATCTAGTACAAGTCAAAAAGTTGCCTCAGACTTCCTTAGATCGATGGGACGCCCAGCTACTCTCGACCAGATTGGTATTGAACGAATCATTCGGGCTGTAAAGGTAATTCATGAAGAAAATCCA
>JAENWI010000499.1 GCA_016650115.1 Peptostreptococcaceae bacterium
AATTGGATTACGTACGTTCGTCATAAAATCTCCTACTTAGCCTTTGATGGCTCCTTGCGTAAGTCCATTGATTACCTTATCTTGGGCGACAAAATAGAATATCAGTACAGGTAGTGATCCTACCAGAATAGCAGTCAGGACAGCTGGTATATTGATCGTCTGGAATCCATAAAAATCCCTGATACCAAGTGAAAGTGTCTTCCTGGTACGAGTATCTATCATTACCAAAGCATAGATGAATTCATTCCACATCATCAGAAATGTATAAATTCCTACAGTAGAAAGAGCTGGTGCTGAAAGTGGCATCACAATTTTTCGGTAGATTAATAAGTGAGTGGCTCCATCAATCATTGCTGCTTCATCCAATTCCTTTGGTATTTCCTTAAAGAATTGAGTCATTATAAATACAGCGATTGGTATATTAAATGAAACATACGGTCCAATAAGCCCAAACAAAGTATCATACACGCCCAAGTTGATGCTCAGAATATAAATTGGGATCAAGGTGGTATGGATAGGTATCATCATACCTGCAATAACAAGGAAGAAGAGTCCCTTGGTGATCCGGAAAGAGAACTTTGCAAAGATATAAGACATTAGCGAAGAGACCAAAATGACTATGGAGACTCCACTTACACTCACAATCAGACTATTTCTGAAATAGCGAAGAAATGTGGGTACGAAAACTAACTTATAGTTCCCAAAGAATATCTTTGCAGGAGGTTGCCAGATGTTCATCATATATTCAGGCAAGCTCTTAAAACTGTTGAATACCAAAAACACTAGAGGGAACCCAGTAAGGATCAGAACAACTATACAAAAAAGAAAAATTCCTGTCCTGAACAGTTTATCGGAAATTGCTTCTTTTCGCATATTATTTTATCTCCCGTGAACGAGTAGAGTAGAGAAATGCACAAGCGAAGATGAAACATACGATAAACATCACTCCAGCTATCGAGGAAGCATATCCCATACTAAATTCGACAAATCCCTTTTTGTACATATATGTGGCCATAAGCTCAGTGGCTCCACTCGGACCACCACCGGTCATTATATAGACCAAATCGAAATATTTGAGAGAACCGATCATAGACAACACTGCAGCAGTTCTAAGAGTAGGAGCCATCA
>JAENWI010000286.1 GCA_016650115.1 Peptostreptococcaceae bacterium
AGTAAGGATTACAAGAACAATTCCTGCATATGAACTATAGGGTGCAAGATACATTGTAAATTCTTTACCTTTGGGATTTTGAACTGGAGAATACCATTTCCTGTTTTTTATGTGTGAGGCTAATATGACAATCCAATTCCCAATCAATAATACACCCGCAGCAGTAGTTAAATATTCATACAGGTTTTCTGGCAATATAAGAGATAATAAGATGGTTATTAGTAACCCACTTGCACCAAGTAAAAGCGCAATAACGTTAACTCCCTTCTTATTCTTTTTCAATAGTATCTTAGGGGCCTCATGATCTTTTGCTAGAGATAATACTATGTTGGTTATTGCAAAAAGGGCCCCCACAAAAGTGGAAAATGCTGCACTGATAATAACGATATTAAAAATAGAACTTACATAAGGATAGTGAAATGTGGATAGGGCACTGATAAAAGGACTCTCACTTGTCTTAATTTGTTGCCAGCCAACCATTTTAAATATTATCAATAGTGAGGTAACATATAAAAACACTAAGGCCAGATTTAGAGTATTGATAGCTTTAGGAATTGATTCTTTATGTTTCAATTCTTTAGCAGCTGCTCCAACTACCGCAACTCCAGCAAAAGGAAATAGTGCAAAGATCATAGCAGACCATAGTCCTTTAAACCCTTTAGGAAACCAAACCATTGTAGAAAATGAGATTACTGAACTTCCAGAAGTAACTTCCATCGGTGATACAAACCCAAGAACAAATATGACACCAAAAATAATAAACAAAACTAGGACTGTGATCTTTACAATGGCAAAGAAAGATTCGATTTCACCAAAATCCTTTACTCCCAGTAAATTTATGCCTAGTCCCAAGGAAGAATAGATAAGGGAAAATACCCATAGCGGAACCTGCGGAAACCAATAGCGTGTAAACACAGATAGGGCAGTCACTTCACTGGACATTATTAGCACCCCTGCTATCCAAAAAACCCAGCCACTAATAAAGCCAATATCATCTCCAAAAGCTTTTCTGGCATAATCCCTAAAAGATCCTGTTTTCGGATCATGTATTTTCATTTCTGCTAATGCGCAAAATGTAATATATGCCATTAGGCCAGCAAGTAAAAAAGCAAGGATTACAGAAGGTCCAGTTAATCGAATGGCTACACTTATTCCTAAAAAGAAGCCTGCTCCGACTATAGAACCAATTCCAATGAGGCTAAGTTGCCACCAAGTGATGCCAAACTCACCATTCTTCTTAATTTCCTTAATTTTATGATGCTTTACAATTTGTGAAACTATTTTTTCGTCATTCATCCAAATTCTTAATCCTTGATTATATGATCCATTGTAAAATTGACTAGAACTGTCATTTTTGCGGAAAAAATATTTTGTGGCTGGGTACCTAAATCCACCCGTCGTCCTAATCAATTTGAAGTTGTTTTGACTTCCCCATGAAGTTATTGTGCCCGGAAACGCCAAAGATTTGATTATGGTCTTTGCCTTTGCTTTTGTCAAACACCATGTAGGTTTATTGAAAATGCAACCGTGACGGACTTGATCCTACCTTCCGCAGAGTCTCTTTTGTCCCTGAAGCTTACCCATCCTACTTTAGGGAGTTTAATCCGTTTATTTGCAAAATCAACCTCAACACTGTTGTGTGAAACAACAGATCGGTACGAACTCCCTGTTTTCTTCTTCTTGTATTTGGGGAAGCCTACGGTTTGTCCTCTTCTTTCGCCTTTCAGTGATGTGAAGAAATTTAAATATGCATGTGACAGATCATTCGTACTTTGTTGTAGCGCTACAGCATCGACTTCCTTCAACCATGCAAACTCTACCTTGTACTCTTTCTCTGTTTTATATTTATGTTCGTAGACAGTTCTTCTATCATCTTTATTCTCCTCAATAAAAGTTATTCTTTCATGCAGCATCATATTGTAGATTGCTCTGGAACACCCGAGAGTCTTATTGAGTTGTTCGGTTTGCTTTGCATTTGGATAGATTCTTATCTTCAATGCTTTATTTCGCTTCATACTTAATTATACAATACTTGCCAACAGAATAGTAGTATTTTATCATGATTTGTCAAACATAGCTCTCAAAA
>JAENWI010000362.1 GCA_016650115.1 Peptostreptococcaceae bacterium
ACTTGGTATAGTTGATTTATAAAATAAAGAACTTAAAAGGAGCATTACTATGAACAACAACGATAATACAAAAAAAGAAAGCATTGAATTTCTGATTAAGGACACTGACATGTTCCTTGAATCAGATTATGATAGACTTGCACCACATATAGAAGGTCATCGTTATTTTCTAGGAAAGAATCTGAACATCAACATTACCTGGGAAGAAGCAACCTTCTCTTGGTTTAGCAACATATATCAGCCTATCAGCCAGGTCATGGAGAATTGGACAACGCAGATGAGTTTCCCCGGAAGAAGAAGGGCCGACGTGTTCTTCGAGATCTGTGACCACCTCTATTACTTGAGCCTTGAGAAGGGCAGGGAAGTGAACGTCTACGAAGCTGTCCTCAGCTATGACGCGAATTTCGGTAATGCAATCGGCCGCTTCATGGCAAGGCTGCTCTCTCCCAAAAGCGTCGCATAAAGCGCAAGACGTAGTCTGATACATATATAGGAAGACGACCCACATCGGGTCGTCTTCTGTCAGGTTGGTCGTAGGTGCTGCGTTTTTGCATTACCCATGTTTGATAGCCATCCTACACTTAAAGTGTCGTCTTTCATGTTGATACTATAACAACTCCAAATATCTAAGAGGATAATTCTCCCCAGTTTTCATGAATTTGATGCTAAACTAAGCCAAAACACTCATGTGAGGTTGTACTATGATCAGCGATTATTATGGCAAGTATATCAAGGATGTCTTGAGGTTGCGGGAGAGCACGGTTAATCACTACCTTGGTGCTATAACCGCGTTAAATCGAATATTACGTGACAATCAGTATCCAATTATTGACCTCTATCATGTTTCAACCAAAGAGAACCTAAAGGACATTGAAGTTTTTCTCAATCAAAGTGAGGAGTATAGGGGCCTTAATCTTCGTGGAAACAATATGTATAGCGCAGCTTTGCACAACCTTATGAAATTTGCTTCTGCAGAGTTGTTTACAAGCTCTGAAATATTTGAAGACCTTGATTTTCCGGTTGAAGTTGCTGAACAGACTATGACTTTGATCACAAAGGAAAATCGTAGGTCGATTATTAAGGATCAGGTTATTCATGCAGCACATTTTGCATGTGAATGCGACACCGCTCATACATCCTTTACTTCCAAGGCTACATTACGTAGATATGTGGAAGGTCATCATTTGATACCTTTACAGCAACAGAGTTTTTTCCCTTATAGTCTTGATGTATACGCGAATGTAGTTAGTCTATGTCCCAATTGCCATCGATTGTTCCATCTGGCTATCAAGTCAGAAAAACAATATTATCTGGATAGGTTGTTTGATACTCGCAGAGTTCGTCTGATCTCGAGCGGCATTGATATCAGCCATAAGGAATTCCTAAGACTCACTCTCTGATTAGCTAGATTAGCCCCTGCACTTTCAGAAAACAAAAAAAAGGCAATCTGTTTGTTTTCAAACACATTGCCTTTTCCTAATCTTCTGGTGAAGCTTGTAAATAATCGGAGCGAAAGGACTTGAACCTTCGATTTCCTGCTCCCAAAGCAGGCGCCTTAGCCACTAGGCAACGCTCCGAAATCAAGGTGATTATACGCACTTGAGCTTGATAGCGTCAAGG
>JAENWI010000398.1 GCA_016650115.1 Peptostreptococcaceae bacterium
AGTTGCAGAATTGACATCTGTTATTATACCATCCGATCCTATCGTTACGAGGGGTTCAATGCTTGTTTCAAGCAAGCTGCGGTTATATTTCTCATTGTTTTTTTCCATATTCTTATCTCCCATAATTCTTAGGATACCCACTTGTTCGTGGAATTCTGTTCACAAAATAGCCCTTATATAAATCCTTGACAAAAAACACTTCCCCCTCTATAAGGTTGTCAGTTTCTTTAATAGCTTCGTCCAATAATTCATTTACATCTAACATACAATTTGCTCCTTAGTTGAATTAAGTATATTATACTCGAATATTTTAATATCTTCAATCTAATACGTGAATTTTTTCCTCAACCCAAACCCCGCTCATTACTGTTCACACCAAATGTCATTTAGTTACAGATCAATCTTTTGTTTTGTGATAATCTTTCCTGTTTCTTTATAATCCGGATTGTTCTTATACTCATCTGGTTCATCAATGTGATTCATAGGCATCAGGAGTATCAAACCTGCTTGAAGTCACATTTTGTGACTTCAAGTTTAAACATCTGTTTACACTCACATCTAAACATCTACCAACACAAAAAGCCTGTGGATAACTTTCCACAGGCTTTTTGTGTTGGAATTTAAGGCTTCCCGGCCGTTTGGACGGCCGGGAAGCCCAATATAAGCAGCCTAGAATGGGTTTCAAACCCATTCTAGGCTGCTTATATTGGGCTTGTATTAAGTTTATTTACACTTTTTCAACAATCGTTCCCACTTTTCATCCACATATTTCTGTGTTTCTTCGATCATCCATTCATTACCCTTTTCAAACATATGGGAAAATCTTCCCTGTTTGATTAGAAATTCTTCTACACCAAGCTTCTTTCTTGGTTCAAAGGTCAGTCTCCATTCCCCGTTTTCTATTTCATATAACGGCCAGACGCAGGTTTTCACGGCTAGATTGCATATTTCGGCCAGATCCATGGTTTCATATCTCCAGCCTCTTGGGCATGGGGAAAGAATATTCAGAAAAGCTGGACCTTTTGTATATATTGCCTTTTTTGATTTTTCATGTAAGTCTTTAAAGTTACCCAAAAATGTTGTCTGTGCCACGTAAGGGATATCATGAGCAGCAACTATTTCAGTCAGATTTTTTTTGTTCTGCCTTTTGCCTGGTTCCACACTCCCGTAAGGAGAAGTCGTTGCATCCGCAAATCTCGGAGTTGAAGAGGATCTTTGAATACCGGTATTCATGTAAGCTTCATTGTCATAGCATACATAAACCATATCATGGCCTCTTTCCATTGCACCGGATAATGATTGTAATCCGATGTCATAGGTTCCGCCATCCCCCGCAAATGTTATGAATTTAAAGGTATCATCGATTTTTCCCTTTTTCTTCAGCACGTTATAGGCAGCTTCAACTCCACCACAAGTAGCTGCAGCATTTTCAAA
>JAENWI010000270.1 GCA_016650115.1 Peptostreptococcaceae bacterium
GACTGCCTTTTGTTTCAGCGTATATTGAGAAGCCTCAAGATATGTCCCGTTTTTGCTAAATTTGAAGAAATCCGGATTGTCCTGAAAGAAGGATTTGCTGATAACTAAATCCCCTGTGTCAGTCCTTACTTTATATTTTGGTTCAATGATAATATAGCCTCCGTTGATGACGTAAAAAACCCCACTTTCAACCAGGTAAAGTTTTTTAAATTCTATTGTGTAGTCGGTGCCGCTTGCAGTTCCAGTCTTATAAAAATTCAGTCGTTTCCCTCCAAATATAATCAAATTGCCATCGCTGTCGACTCCGTATTCTGAAGGTGTAAGCAAGAAGTTTCCATCGGGGTCAAAATAATTAAAAAAGTTATACAATATGATATTACCTTTAGAATCAAGGATATTGCCTCTTCTGTCTTTATCGAGGCCGGTGACCCCTGGGAAATTTTTATTTTTCTCAAGTTCCACCGCTGTGATTTTTTGCATATTCACATCGATTGTGCTGTAAATCTTCAAACCTCCACTTCGCAGCATTTCCGCTGCAGTCAATTCGTCTATGTCCAACGTTTCTATTAAATCTTTTCTTACCTGTTTAATAAGATAATCAGAAAAATATGAAAGAATATCCACATCAACTGTTTCCTTTGGTTTCATAGCTGTTTTCATATCAACTGCATGAGCCTGATCATATTCAACTTGTGAAATCATTTTCTGCTCCAGCATAAAGTCCAGAACCTGATGCTGTCTGTCAACAAAGCGATCGTTATAAATAATTGTATAGGTACTTGACCGTGAAATTATATTTGGATTATCACTGGCAATATTGCTGGAATTAAAACGTTTAAGCGGAGCATAACCTGAGGGGTTCTTTGGGATAGCGGCCAGTGTCGCGCATTCCTCCAATGTCAAATCCTCCACATTCTTTGAGAAATAGGATTGAGCAGCGGTCTGAACACCATAGGAATTAAATCCAAGATAGATGGTATTCAAATAGGCTTCCATAATTTGATCTTTATTGAGTGCCTTTTCAAGTTGAACCGTGTAATACGCTTCGCGAAACTTACGGATTATGGTCCGTTCATTGGTCAAGTAAAGATTACGCGCAAGCTGCTGTGTAATTGTACTCGTGCCGCTAATTCTATTCTTGCCTGTAATACTGTCAACAACCGCTCCCATCAGGCGAACATAGTTGAAGCCATGATGTTCATAAAAAGTCTTATCTTCAATGGAAATAACAGCATTCACCATATTCTTCGGTATTTCTTCAATAGGTACATTGGTTCGGTTTTCGTTTGAATCTATACTTTGAATGATTTGCCCCTGATTATCATAAATCACAGATGTTCGGGCCAATTGGGAGTAAATATTGCCTGGGTCTATTTCAGGTGTTGTTCTGATCAAATATTTCAGAAACCCAAACCCCGCTGCCAAAAAAAACAAAAGAAGAATAAAAAGAATGAGCAATACGATAATTATTTTTTTTCGTTTGCCTGGCTTCTTTATTTTCTTCTTAGTATTTGGTTCTTTGGTTATATCAGACATTTTATTTGCCTCACTCCTCAATCATTCCTGCTAAAGGCTGATAAGGATTTACATTTGTATTGTAAATGCTTACAGCATAGTGAAGATGGGGGCCTGTTGAAAACCCTGTGGTGCCGACAGCTCCTATGATATCTCCCTTATTGACTGTATCCCCAGCTTTGACATTCATTGCACTTAAATGATAATAGGAAGTAAACAATCCCATCCCATGGTCAATGACTATTGTGTTTCCTGTTGAAAGCAGTCCGCTTGCAGCCAAAGTTACTTTTCCGTTGTTTGGCACCTGTACCGGAGTTCCCGAAGGTGCTGCCAAATCAAGACCTGAATGCCTTGAAGACGAAAGCACATTGTTGTTGTACCTTATTTCTGCAAAATCAGTTGTAAGTCTGCCTTCAACCGGCATGATAAAATCACCTTCCCATAGCTTTCTATTGTCGGATATTGTCCTTGCAGGTTTTACAATATTGATATATTCCAAGTTTGCTTTTTCATTATTATTAGATTGATTCAGTTCTGCCGAGACGACCAGATACTGTGTTTTAAATGTTTTGCTGTATATGCTGAAAGTTCTGGTTATTTTATATTCATTAGCTTTTCCTTCATTGAAAGTAACCGAAATGTCATGATCTCCTAAAGTAGCATATAAATCAATAGGCAATATGGATACGTATTCATCTCCGTTATTAAAAAC
>JAENWI010000536.1 GCA_016650115.1 Peptostreptococcaceae bacterium
ATTCGTTGGTATGAAACCTACGAGCAACTCTTAGATAATCCTAAAATAGATGCAATCTATATAGCCACAAGTAACGCCACTCACTTCAAGATTGCGATGCAAGCTATTAAAGCCCATAAGCATGTTATCATCGAAAAGCCTATGGCCACTACTGTTAGAGATGCTAAAGAGCTTATAGCTTATGCACATAAACAAAAGGTGAGCATTTCAACAAACCTCATGATGACTAAGAACGTATATAACAAAAAAACTCAGGACTTACTAAAGAAAAAAGTAGTAGGAGAATGTCCGTATGCAACATTCCACATAGAATTCCTCTATGGGAAAGAGCCACAAGAGGCAGCTTCATGGAGATGTAGCAAACCAGAGGAAATAGGTGGTCCCATTGGAGATGTAGGAGGACACTGCCTCAACATGGCAGAGTTCTTTTTCCAACAACACCTTAGAAGTGTTCGATGTACCTATCATCCTAAAACACTCGATATTATTGTGGAAAACGGGGCAACAATCACCTATACTTTAGAGAATGGCATTGAAGGAACTATCCGAGTTGCCTTTAACCAACCACGGGGAGGGGTTCTTGGAACCCTACAAAACCTTGGATATGAGATTTATGGTGAAAAAGGCGTCATACGAGGATATGGAACAATGTTTCAACTCTCAGGACACCAAGATGAAGCAGTTCCTATCAAGCTAAAACTCATCACAGAGGATCTTTCTAAATCGTATTGCATGTCAGAAGTGGAGAATATTTACCAGGCACAAATTGCAGAACATGCTCATTCAATTAAGAATAAGCAACCAATGGATGGATCAATTGGATTACGAAATATTCAACAGATATTAGCGTGTTATGAGTCTGCAGAAAACGGAGGAAGGGAGGTATTCATTTAACATATGAATAATACAACTAAAAAAACAGCTCTTGCCATCGGTTGTCATCCCGATGACATTGAATTCATGATGGCAGGGACTCTCTTCTTATTAAAAGAGCAGGGTGTTTCCTTGCATTACA
>JAENWI010000189.1 GCA_016650115.1 Peptostreptococcaceae bacterium
GTCCTCGTCTTTCCAATTCTTTATCCAGCTCATCAAGCATTATATTACTTAATAACGGACTTAAAGGACCTCCCTGGTTATTAACTATTTCTTTCATCTCATCTATCTGCCGGATTTACTTTGATGTATCTGTATAGCTTTTGGACTTCGTTTTGTTGGGCAAACTCATCCTACACCCTAAGTCTTATATCCGATTTCTGTACGTCAGACCGAGATTTTGCCGCCGGCTTCCTTCAGATTCCACCTCACGATGGACACCCTTGCCTTAAGCTAATGGTTGGCAACTGATAGCCCCCATAACGGACTTGCACCGTCAAATATACTCGCCATGCTCGGCGCACCATCAAATGAAAAGGTTTTTCGCAAAACTTTCCATTGTTCCCAACAAACTGTACCGCATGATTTTGCATCGGCTCTTCATTTGGCGGCTCAAGATTGAAACACCCAAGATCATCTTTTAGGTATCGACACGATGGTAATGGACAATGATTCATCGAAAAAGCGTGAGGGTTGTGAACCTACCTATAAGCAAAAGAAGGAGTTTCAGCCCCTGCACATCTGTTGGGAACCTTATCTGATCGATGTGATTTTCCGAAAAGGAAGTGCCCATTCAAATCATGGAACCGATTATATTGATAGTGTTACCGAGATTGTAAATCTAATCTCTTTGGGGTTAGTTCCCCGAAGCTCTGCTTCGTATTAAAAAACTGACTTCCAAGTGATACCTCGACAGCTCTGCTGCGAGGTAGTTCATTCCGTACAAAATATTCTAAAAACGCACCGATTATTATGTGCGCCGATAGTGGGTTTGCCGACCAGAAAGCTTTTGCGGTTTTCGAAGACAATCTAAAAATTCATTATGTGGTTACAAGCAAAATTTACACCGATATAAAAGAAAGTATTTTGAAACAGAAAACATTATTGCGCTATCGCACCAAAGGGGTGCCGACGAATTGATACACCAGAGTATCAAAGAATTGGCAACCAAAGAGCAGTTACCTTTCAAATCGTTTGGAATGAACC
Source organism: Peptostreptococcaceae bacterium (assembly GCA_016650115.1). Taxonomy (GTDB): domain Bacteria; phylum Bacillota; class Clostridia; order Peptostreptococcales; family Anaerovoracaceae; genus JAENWH01. The sequence continues at coordinate 1,024 of JAENWI010000189.1, forward strand.
GTGCATACTACTATCTGCTTGTTATATCTCATTTTATGTTTGAAACCTATAAGCGCGACATCACCCCAGAGGTTATTCCCGTGACGGCCTATCCAAATACATTCCGCAGGATCCTGATTGATTTTGCGGTCAAAATAACAAAAAGGTCAAGGAATATCATCCTGAATGTCACAAAGACAGTATATGAAACCATTAATATTGAACAGATATGGGGAAAATGTCAATCGCCACCGAAGACACAGTTTACCTAAACAAACAGTTGATCTTCGCCGTTTTTCAGAAAATAGAATGGGAAAGCCATGTCCTTTAATTAAAATAAATAACATAATAATGATATTTTATGGACTGTAAGTCCTAAAAAAACAGCCCTTTCCTGAAGTAAACCACAAAACGCAAGTAAAAACACTTCATCGACTACATCAAGTGAACCCAGAAGGGAAACTGAATTTGTTATTCGCTCAATTTAGGTATAAGACAATTCTTACAGCACCGAAGTGGTATTGCAGATCTGTTTACTGATGCATCTTTTAGGTTTTATATAAGTGAATTCCTCAATAAAAAACAGGAATAGAATCCTGAAAAACTAATAAACAGGTATTATAAATACCATCTTAATAAACATGCTTATTTTCAAATGCTTAGGTTAGTTGAATATTGAGAAATGGACGGGTTAAATTCTTAGAACTGAAAAATACAGCAATCCAACAAACCTTATAAAAAGAAATAAAAATCCCTGATTCTGAATCCTTTTCCAGCTCAAAATCAGGGATTTTTTTGTGAATGTGCATCAAAAGATTACTTCACAATGGGGGTCAGAACCAGATTCCGGTAAGAGACTTTTCCATGATCGCCCTGTAGGTAAATGGGGCCGGGAGTGTTTACATCCGATTTCATGGCGCCGCCAGTTGGTCCGTAAATAGGCTGATTGTCTATAATTTTTGTGCCATTCAGGATAACCGTAACATGGCGGTCGCATAAGGTCATATCCAGTGTTTGCCAGGTTCCGGCTGGTTTTTCAGCACTAACCAAAGGCGTAATGCGGCTGTAAAGCGCGCCCATGTTGTGTGAGTCGAGTGGTTTTTTGTATGAATCAAGCACCTGAATTTCATACATGCCACGCAGGTAAACACCGCTGTTGCTGCCTTCCGGAACATTTACCTCCACTTTCAGGTTGAAATCTTCAAATTCCCGATCTGTCCGGAGGTTTCCGTAGCTGATGTGTGGTTGTCCTTCCACCTGGGTCGGATCGGTTACCAGAATCCCATCTTTTACCGAGAAGCCGTTTTTATGTTTATCGTAAATTAGTTTCCATCCGGTCAGATCCTTGCCATTAAATAAAGTGATAGGTGTGCCGTATTTTACTTTCGACAAATCGGGAGCAGGTGGGAGCGGTGCCAGTTTCGTCCCGGTAAATTCAGTCGAATCCACGCCAATTCCATCGCGGTGCGGGTTGAAAAAGTAACCGACAATTTTGTCGCCTTGTTTCGACATTTTCAGCCAGTTGGTAATCTGGTGTGTGCGAACCAGGTTGTTTTTTTCGTCGCGGGTACGGACGACATTGTCAACCCGGGTAACAACTAGGTGTCCCTGATTGTCCATAAACGCGTCGGCGACCGGCAAAACACTTCCGCCAATCCATAGCAAGTCGGCGTCGATGTAATCTTTTTCCTGGCGAACTTCAAGCCAGCTAACGCCGCCACCCTGAACGTCGATGGTCCATTGACCAAGGAAACCATTAATGGTGTCTTTAGGCGCAGCTGCCATTTCGGTTTTCGGTTTTTGCTGGCACGATACAAATGCCAGAGAAATCGAAACAGCTGCAAACAACACTTGTGCAAATTTCATGTGATTTAGTTTAATTGATTATAGGTGGGTTCTAAAAATTCACTTTTTTACTTGTAATTCGAGAAAAATCGCAGAACCCGTTATACGGTTTTCCTAAATCAGATCAAATATACTTTATATTTTACATTTATCACATATAAAATTTACTTTTCCCTCTAATTTTAACTAACTAACTAACTAACAGTCATCTATCTTTAAATGATATTTAAGCGTATTATCTGCTCATACCGAAACAAATTATATGTCAGATTGATTAAGCCTATAATTCCTGCTGCTCTTTTTATGCCAACAGATCTTACAATTAAGCCATTCA
>JAENWI010000021.1 GCA_016650115.1 Peptostreptococcaceae bacterium
AATCACATCCAAAGAAATTCTATCCTATAAATTTGGCTATGAGAAAGATGGGCTATTCAACGAAGTGACAACTGAGGACACTTTAACCGCTCTAAGCACTTTTAGAAATGACCTGGAGCAACAGGCTCTAGATAGCGGAATTAATGAGAAAGCAATGGATAGCACAAAAATCTATGTTGAAAACCTTCTCTATACAATGGGGTTTGAATCTGTCAACGTTACTTTTTATTACAACTGATCCTATAGAACTAAAGTGAAAACTTCTCAAAATGTATTTCCGCTCGCTTGGGGCGTGCACTAAGGACAAATTGTAAAATCAGCCAGGTATACGCGGATGCTCCTGCAATCAGTCCTTCTTTTGTCGCCATGGAACGCAAATTCTGTCTTCCATTCTGATCTCCTCTTTAACCGAGTTAAGTCTACCCATCATTTTTTCACTAAAATACCCTTTTCCATCATAAATATTGGGCGATAAGATTCTTTCGCCTTCCGCAATCCGTCCACGCCCATATCTTCTTCACGATTAACGTACATGTAATCCGATAGTTCATGTATAATAAACTGCTGGTTAATTATTGGATATGCTCCATTTATATCAGCAAATGCCTTTTCAAAATGAATAACAAACATATCATCCCATAATTTTTCACCCATAGTCAGCGCTACAATTCTTCCAGATATCCGTATAATACCACCAAGTAACCCCAGCTTTTGTCTATTCTTAAGCCCTTTTATAACAACACAAATTTCATCTGCTTTTGATTGATCCGTACAGCCTCCATTCTCTATGCACCATTCTTTGAGCATTTCAATGCATTCTTCCGTATTTTCTTCGCTAATTCTTTCATATGACCAGTCCGGATTTGTTTTTAAAAATTTATTAATATGATTCTTTTTGCCATGATATTTCTTACCGACTAGATTTTTCAAATCTTCCGTTTTATAAACATAATCTGCATTATTTCTAATATAGGAAACCTGATATTCACCAGGATATATTTTTTCAATCTCTGCAAACATATCTGACTCAATAACACTCATGTTAAATTCTATATTCTGTTCTTTACAATATTCGAAAATCCATTGAAATGACTGTTTCAAATCTCCGTTACCCATTGGGAATGCAAAATAATTTTTACCGCCATTCATAAATTTTATAAAGAGCATATCATTAGCAACTGCAAACTGCGTATTATAAACATCTGACCATAAAACCAGATTCCCCACACTGTAATCACACGCGCTATGCTTTCTCATGCTTATATACTTCGCCAATAAATCCCTATCCTCAACTGCGATTTTCTTGAATTGTTCCATTTTCTACACCTCATTATTTTACGCATATATCTAAATTTTATTATATGTTATTCGTATTTTACTCTGTAATAAGTTCATCCATCCTCACCAGTTCATATCCTGCATCTCTTAATCCTGTTATGATCTCTGGCAATGCATTGGCTGTCTGACTTCCTCCGACATGCATTAACACAATACCATTATCAGAAGCCTTGTTCAATACCCTGTCGATAATGTACTGCTCTGTCACATTGACTCCATTCATCGTTTCTGCCCAGTCATGGGAGTCTATTGTCCACATTATGGCATACTGATAGCCGTGCTCTCCCAGCACATTTAGAAGTCTGTTATTATATTCACCGTATGGAAATCTGAACATAGTCGGCGTATATCCAATTGTATCCTTCATGATATTCGTTGATTCCATAATGTCGGCGGATACCTCATCTTCTGTCATAGCGTTCATATGGGCATGTGCTTGAGAATGGTTTTCAATTAAATGTCCCCTACTGGCGATTTCACGTGCCAGCTCCGAGTGGTCTTCCACCCATCCCCCTCTAAGAAAGAACGTTGCCTTGACCTGATATTGATCCAATACATCCAAGAGCTGCAGGGTTTTATCATACTCCCAGCCCGAATCAAAGGTTAAAGCAATCTGTTTTGCCTCTGAGGTGCTTGTACCCCCCCAAACGAGTGTGGACGCTGTTAAATTTAAGCTGGAATCCTTGACTAGTGGTGGCGTCGGAGTCGGTGTTGGGGTTTCTACTGGCACCGGCTCAGGTTGCGGTTCCTGCGCTGCCTCTGGCGTAAGTACAGGATCCGTGTCTAATACTGCCCCTTGTGTGGGTTCAGTGCCTCCAGTGATATCAGAATTTCGATCAGGATTTTGATCAGAATTTCCGCATCCCAACATGAAAGCCATTAGTATGGCTACCATAAATAGAATCATTTTGAGTTTCTTATTGATGATCAGGTAATGATTCTTTTTTCTTTTACTATTTAGTTCAATTCTCATATTGTGTACCTCAAATGTAATTTTGTGCAATCAAATGTAGTTAAATTTATTCAAGCGAAAAAGGCATCACAACCTCTAAATTATATGACACTTATAAATTTCTTCATACCCCCTTAGCGTAGGGTGAACGTCAAGACTTCCTTTTAAAAGGTCGAAATTCGTCAATGCTTCTGTACCCGTGTAATTGTTAAACGCACTATATACATCGTCAACCTTATAGGCTCCACTGCCGGAGTTTATAACGTCATTAATCCCACTTACAGGTTTGTTAAAGGTTTTGAAATAAGCATCTCCTTCACGAATCGGGTTGTAAACTGTCATGACAGTTATTTCTGCCTGAGGAGAAAGTGCCTTGACCGTCTTTATTATTTCAGGCCAATCCTTAGCAAACTGCTGAACACCAATCTCCAGCTCAGGCGATACTTCAGCAAGTATAATTTTCAATTTATCTCTGTTGGCTTTGCTCATCAAAACTAATGTAAGATCTCTGATAAACGTGTCTGATTTTGAATCAAGTTTAAAAGCTTCTGCCATATCAGTTGTGACAGGCCTGAGAAGATTGTTTCCGCCTATGCTGATGGTAATGATCTTTGCCTTGCTCACCGCATTTATTGTAGTTTCATCATGTTTCAGGTCGGCTAATAGTTCGCTGCTGTTCTTACCTGGTTTTCCAAGGTTAAAAACTGCAAGTTGTTCATTTCCTGCTTTATTTTTCAGTGCATTGGCGAATAAGTCCACATACCCAAACCCTTTTGCCACCTTTGAGCCATAGGCAATGGAATCTCCCAGCGCTGTATAATTCCCTGCCGTTTGAGTTTCTACCGATACATATTCCTTCATCATGGCTGCCTTATCAAGTGCTACCAATGCTTCGCCACGCTTGATGTCATTTTGACCTTTAAAGCTTCCGTCTGGATAGCCCGTCATTATTTCAGCTAAGTAAACTGCTCCAATTGCACCTTTACTCCAGTTATTCGCTGCCAAGTCTGTGAACACACCTGCTGCTGCCACATCTACTCCAAGCTGATCTATTTTTGCTAGTATTGAAGCCGCTTCCTCCCTGCTGATGGGGCTGTCAGGTCTTATGGTTCCATCAGGATACCCTGTAATATATCCTGCCGTTGAAGCTTTACCAACTGCGTTTGCGTACCATGCATCTGTCTCTACGTCTGTATAAACAGTATTTGAAGTAGCTGTATACCCAAATGCCCCATTCACCAGTGACATAAACTCTGCCCTGGAAATGCTGTCTTCTGGCCTGAATGTGCCGTCTTCATATCCTTTAACTGCTCCCTGATCAATCCAATTTTGAATGGTGTCCATTGCCCAATGACCTGCAATATCTGATACACTTAAAGCGTATGCGTTTACTGGTGCGATCGTGAATAGCATACAAATAATAGTTACTGTTGCTACCGATTTACGGATGCAGTTTGTTAATTTTCTCATGATGGCTCTCCTCTTTGAATTTTCATTTTCTTTTGAAGCATAAACAGTGTTATGCAGACAAGCCAAAACAGCTAGGCTACTTTGCGTAAAAATCAACACCTTGCGCTTTGGAAATCTGTCGACAAGCGTACCCGCATATAATGCAAATAACATCATCACTAAAAATTCCATTGACATTAGAGAAGAATCAAACCTGATATACGATTTGCTTTTGATAGAAAATAACTATAGTTTTGGTTGATATTTAAAAGGGATGGTTTAAGGGATGAAAATGTTTCTAGATAGAAATAAACCCTTATACACCCGCAATGAGAAAACATGTAACAATTGCGATGTTAAGACATTGTCCTCACTATGCTAAACCCAAGAGGAAACTCTTGAAATGTTGGGCTAATTATGAATCTCCAAAAATCAGGTCAATGCGGGTGCCGGTCCACTTGAGTTCCCCCCGTCGCCCGGTCAGTCTGCCATTCAGGTTAATATTCTTTTCTGACCCCAAACTCAGCAGACTCAACCCATTCTTTAGACTTTCTGAGCAAGTTCTCGAGTTCATTAAGAACCTGAAAATGCTGGGTCTCCTGTATTATCAGATAATCAAATAGCTCTTTATCCTTAACCTCAACCGCTTTTGATAATAAATCTGTATAGATGTCTATACTCTTTTTCTCCAATTTTGAAGCGGTTCTGTAGAAATCCAGTTGACTGGGTATTTCATTAATCGGGTTTTTTATGTCCCCGGTGCCTTCAAATATATTTTTTGCATTTGATAATGTGTCAGAATCCATCAGCTGGAAATCAATATTATTCATTTTGTCGGTCAGTATCTTAGCATGGTTTTTCTCGTCTTCCGCCATCATTTGACATACTGGATAAAGCATATTATTTTTGTTCACTTCAGCCTGTTCCCTATAGTATTTCAACCCATCAAGTTCCATATCGATTGCAAATTTAAAAATGTTCATAAGCATACTCCTTTCGAAAAATATTATACTTTTGAAAATGTTAGCGTCAACACCTACACAAATTTCACATCCTATATAGGTGTCTCTATCTACTATAACTTTTATCCTAATCTTAATGCAATTATATCCCTTGTATGGAATAAATTCAATGCTACGGGTACCTTTATTTATACTTATTACGCCATATTATTTCATTAAATTGCATGCTTTTTCCCATTAAAACCCTCATGGAATTATCCAGGAGCACCTTGCCGCCCTTAATTCACGTTTCTGTTTTTCAAAAGTAAAGGGCGAATAACAGTTGCGCTTAATGTAAGAATGATAAATAATACTAATATAATCGGTGCAGTTGATAATAAATTGTATGATACAAAGCATAATGCGGTAAAGGTACCTATAACGCCCATCGCGGCATAAAAACGACCATAAGGTATAATTTTAAAAGCAATGGCATTAACTATCATAAATGTAAATAGGAAAACGAAACTAGCACCTTCCACTAATTGATTCAGATTTCCGACAAGTGCAAAGCCAATACTTAGGGCACTGATGAATATAATGCTACGGTCAGATATACCATGAGTGTTTTCGTGTTTGAACATGTTAGGTAACTCGTGGTCTGTTGCTATTTTTCTTGCTAAACGTCCTGTGGAGAACAAAGTTGAGTTGATTGCTGAACCGGTCGAAAACAGAGCACCAATTGTTGCAATAATTAAGCCGATTGTACCAAAAGCTTGTTGCCCTGCAATAGCAATAACCACTTCTTTTTTCGCAATAATCGCGTCAGTACCAACAAGTAGTATTGTTCCGACAGTTACAAAGATATATATTGCTATAACCGCTAAAACCCCAAGAATTTCAGCTTTTCTGATTGTTTTTAATGGATTATTGATATCATCATAATCATAGGTGATTAGTTGGAATCCTTCATAAGCCATAAAAATTGATCCAGCTGCTAAAATTGCATTATTAGTATCAACTGATTGAATGTGAGAAGTATAGTCGGAAAAATTAAATGTTTGCCAACCAGCAGTTGCTAAAACCAATAAAATGGCTATTTTACCCCATACAGTTATGATTTCAACCCAAGAGGCGTCGCCGACTCCACGAAGATTCACAGTTAGAAAAATAACAATAATCAACGCCGCAAAAAATCGGGGAACCCAAGGGCCTCCACCTATAACATTTGCCAGATAATTACCAAATGTAAAAGCGTACACACTCATTGTAAGAACGTAACCACCAATAAGTAACCAAGATAAACCACCTGCAAAGTGTTCATGATTTATATCTTTTATGTATGTGAAAGCACCACCACCTTCTTTGAATTTATAAGTAAGGTGTGAGTAACTAATGGCTGTAAATAATGCTATAATACCTGCAATTAGAAAGCTTAACCATGCCATATAACCTGCATCCTCTACAACGACACCCAAAACACTGAAAATACCTCCACCAATCATTCCACCAACAGCCATACACCATGTTGCATTAAGCCCCATTTTATTCTTCATGTGATCTCTCCCACACCTTTAAAATTTGCAGGTATTGTTTCTCCTTCTTGCATTTCTATATGCCCGGATGCATAAAGCTTGCCGTCATTAATATTGGGATAGTACAAGTTAATCGTTTGTAATTGGGAAGCATTGACTTCTATTTCCTTAAGAGAAGAGCTGACCTCATTCCCTCCTGAAGTGAATACGGACTTTACCAGTCCAACATCCTTTGCGTAATAATCAGTTACCCTGTCAAACTCTCCTTGCGTTACTACCTCAATACACAGAAAACTTCCTGATGGCGTGGGCACAACTTTAGAAACACTGCTTATAGTCCTCTCGCGCCCATCGCTTAATATCCAGGTCGTGCCTGCTCTCAAAGGCTCCATCAAGAGAGCGTCCCCTGAAGCATTTACTGTATTTAAGAGATTTTCACGGTAATAAACTTCTCCTTTTGACATAGTTTCAATTATTTCCCCATCGATAGTTAGGGACTCCTGATCACTGCGGATAACTGTTCTGCCATCAACCGTCACCCCAATAAGGGTAACCTTTCCGCCTCCAACCCCATCTCCAAACGCACGATTTACTATGGTTGTCATTTGTGCTCTTGTTAAATTGTCCTTTGGCAAAATTTTACCGTCAGTGCCAATTAGTAATCCATTGGCAACAGCATTTTCAAGTGCAGTCGTGGACCAGTCATCGGGCATATCAGAAAACTCCAATGCAAATACAGTAGTATTTACCGCTGAGAAAACCATTACCAAAGCAGCCAAAATTGCTAAACTCTTTTTCCTCATGATTTTTCCTCCCCCATATCCTATTTATGCAGCTTTTTTCCGTTCCACCCTTTTGAACAAAAAACCGACCTGCTTCGGTCGGTTATGAGCTTCACTCTTTTTTTTAAGAAAACATTTCAAGTGCAAACTCGCATTTACCGATTCCAATATAATTTTATTGTTTATAATATTATAGCATGGATTTGGTTATTATTTCAACAATTTCCTTGCCAATCCTCCCAAAGCCTATAAGCCCCAATGTCTTTCCTGAAAGCTCAGCAACATCTAAACTGCTTGCATTAGGAGTATTAGCTACCACGTATATCCAAAATACTAATGCAAGCATCTACTCTATTCATTCCACTTATTCTTACGGCAGAGCCTGAATTGGTATCGCTAGTCCGATCGTTTCCTCTCCATCGGTAACCGCAAAAACAATGCCTATGACTTTCCCTTGATCGTTAATCACTGGACTCCCACTGTTTCGTGGGTTTAACGGAATACCAACGTCAAATACAGTAACAGCAAGATCCACATCTGTATACATCTCATAGCTTATTGAGTCGTATATCGCTCCATTTGGAAACTAAATGCTGATTCGATCAGCTCATTCAATGACATGATAGTTGGTTACGATTCGACCAGAAGAAGAAACATTAAAGCCTGTGCCTCCCCGAACTTTCTCCTGGCTTGTTCCATCAAAATCTTCCCCACTGTCCTTATTATTCGTAAACATGAAATATCTCCCGCCTGCAAGCATTGTGGTTCTAATAGATTTTATAAATTGCAAAAATTAAACAGTTCCTTTTTTAGGGTCACTTCACTATTTAAAAAAGCTTGCAAATAACATGATATTTAGCAAGGTAAGAATGATGCCAATACTCCACAATAAGATACGGCCTGTCAAATTATTTTTATATTTACCCATGACTTTTTCTGATGAAGTTAAATAGATTTGTAAAAATACCGTTATCGGTAATTGAATACTAAGGAGCATTTGGCTGTAGATCAGTCCTTTAAACGGATCCTTAATCAAAAAAATTGCAATTGTTGCAATGGACAACATCCCGATAACACCAATTTTGGTGTGTCGATCTTTAATATCATAAGGTTCACCAAATAAGCCTGCAAATATCGTTCCTCCTGCCATACCCGCTGTCATCGTTGAGGAAATGCCAGAAAACAATAAGGCAACACCAAATACCAATGCTGCAAAATTCCCAACAATAGGAACCAGCATCTGTTGTGCCTGTTCCAGTTCTTCTACCTTAACATGATTCATGTAAAATGTAGTCGCTGCCAGAATAATCATAGAGCTGTTAATTGCCCATCCAACAATCATCGAAAATAAGGTATCGAGAAATTCGAACTTAAGTTGCTTCTTTATAATCTGATCTTCTTCTAAGTTCCATTGCCGGCTTTGTATGATTTCTGAATGTAGGAAAAGATTATGAGGCATTACAACAGCTCCCAGCACGGCCATAATAATCATCATAGAACCATCGGGGAATTGAATAACTGTCCATCCATGAATTGCCTCAATCCAGTTTACCTGTACCAGTCCTAATTCATAGATAAAAGAAATCCCAATGATTGACACAAATCCGATAATCCATTTTTCCAGTTTTATATATGTATTACTTATAAGCAGCCATATGGTTAGCGCCAAAATCAAAACAGCACCTATGTGAATTGGAATTTGGAATAGAAGTTTTAATGCGATGGCTCCTCCAAGTATTTCAGCCAATGCCGTTGAAATAGTTGCTACAATTCCAGTCGATAATATAAAACGTGACAGCCATGGCTTCAGATTTTTATTTGTGGCTTCAGCAAGGCAATCCCCTGTAACAATTCCTAAATGAGCTGCATTATGTTGCAATACTATTAGCATAATTGTTGATAAAGTCACCATCCATAAGAGAGTATATCCATATTCAGAACCAGCTGCAATATTAGATGCCCAGTTTCCCGGGTCAATAAAACCCACAGTAACTAATAATCCCGGCCCGATATATTTAAAAAAATTTAGGTGCCCATTCTTTGTTTTATGATCTTCCGTACTCAATATTTTACCTAATTTCATAAGTCACCTGCTTTACTGATAGGATATGCATGATATTTACCCCCTTTTTACCCTCATAATCTTTATCCTGGAAACTTTGGAACTCACTCGCACACCCAAACATAACGCGTAAAATCATTATGCTTATTCTTCACGACTTCACATCGGTCCAAAATGATCAAATTTTCATTTTTGATTTCATTGGATATATCTTTAGCAGAAACAATGACCATTTTTTTTGATATTCTTTTTGCATTTTTAAGAATAGATTGCAATTCATCCTGGGTTGTAATACTGAAATTCCCATAAGGCAAATCAATAATCGAGGCATCAAAAGCTTCCTCAATATCTTTAATATCTCCTGTAATAACCGGCACGTTATAGTTAAAGTATTTCAAATTTCCACGTGAAGCTTCAGCAATTTTTCTATTAATTTCCCAACCTTTCATTGCGTATCCTGCATACACCCCTTCTATAAGAACTGTACCCACACCACAACAAGGGTCGACAATTCGTTTAGACAGATCCCCATTTCCCGCAATATTAACAAGTACTTTAGCAATAGTAATACCAATTGAACTGGAATATGAATAAGGCTTATCCTTATGTTCTTTCCAGGTAATGTCGTTTTGTTTTAATATTCCAAAATACCACATCCCCTTATAAAGGGTAATACCAAATACCTCTTTAGGTGAAATATATAATGGCTCCCCGTGAATTTTGTATCCTAATTGCTTACAATAACTTCTTCTCGTTTGAAAAGGAGGATCTTGATCATACAACTTCACATATCTGACCATATAATCCGTTGCATGTAACCCCCCCTGATCTACCAGTGCAACAAGTTCTGTAAAGGACGAATGACTGAACAAAACCTCTAGTCGATTTCTCAAAAACGGGCTCACTGATGGGTCTACTTTTGTATTTGCGAAAAAAACTTTATCATCCATTACATCATTAAATAGCGATTTCACTTCAAGCGCACATAATTCTTTTTCAAATTCGGGGTAATTCAAGCTATAAAGATAACTACATGACTCCATTTTAACCCTCCATTTAAGTACTATTCTTCAGTTACCTTTGTTTCCAGCGTAATCCCAATTTCTTTGGCATATTCAAAATAAGTATCCACCTGTTCCATAGACAACATATCTGAGGAAATCAGGCCAACCTGGTCGAAGCGGTCGTTGATGAACAGTTTGGAGAACAGGTATCCTCCCTGGCCAGTGAGATACATTTCCGCTGTGATGCCCTCTTTCTCAAAAGATTCCACCAAACCTGGCGCCGACACATGAGTTTCCACCCTGACATTTTTCCCGTCTTTTTCTCCAAATACCTGAATAACCATACAGCCGGAATCTGTGACCAAGCCTTCATCAAGAATTTCAGCAATCTCCTCCCTATATTTAGGTGCAGGGGGAATGTGTTTCAGAACCACGTCAAAAGGAGCGACTTCAACACCACCCACCCATTCTTTTTCATGGGAAAGCAACCCTACGCGATACAGAGGTCCAGCAAAATCCATTCCGGGGCCGGCATATTTAAAGTAGGCGTTTTTTGCTCCCTTCAAATATTTTTCAGCATTGAAGCTGTAATGTATGGGCTCGTCGTGGCAATGTTCCCGAAAGGTAATTTCCTCATCCCACTCTTCAAATTTCCTATTTACTGGCAATCCAAAGGCGGGTGTCCTGATCAATTCCCCATCTACAAAGGCATACGCCTTCTGGGACATGTCATGGAGCGCTGTCACTGGAGACCACCAGAATGGCAAAAATCGCTTGGCTTCTACCCCTTCCCAGATATAATTATATATGGTATCGCAGCGATCTACATAACGAATCGCATCCCGGGTTGCCACACAAATTAAGCCTGGCGCTGATCCAGTACCCACTAGTGCCAGTTTGCCTATAGCCGCAAACTTCGGGCCATAAACGTCGTATTGAATCCGTATGCTCTCCACCCAATCTTCATGAAGAGAGGTGGTTGCTGCGTAGTCCTGATAATTCACGCCCACTTCCAGCGCGGCATCCAGAACATTTTTTGTGTGTTCCAGCGGCAAAGCATTGAGAATCAAATCCACACCTTCGGCCGCAGCTACAATGCTATCCTTGTCGTTGGCATCAGCAATCACGCTACGCCCCTTTTTCAGCAGGCTGACCACGCTGTCCACCGCCGCCTGATTTCTGCCGGCGCAGATTACTTCAGACACATTTGGATCTTCATCCAATTTCCTGGCAGCCGCCAGGCCCTGAGCCCCTAGTCCCAGTACAAGAATTTTTTTCATTTTATTACCTCTTTCTTCTCGTTAAGAGAAATACGCCCAGTATTGCAGCAATCAAAGAAGCAATTAGAATTGCAATTTTTGCCTGAGTAATGGACTCCAAATCCTCAAATGCCAGATTTGTGATAAAAAGTGACATGGTAAAACCAATGCCGCCCAGGCAGCTAACCCCAAAAAACTGAGAATTAGTAATACCCTCAGGAAGCCTTGTAACGCCTATTTTATTCGTTGCCAATACAAACAAGCAGATCCCTAATGGTTTTCCTATTATCAAGCCGACTATAATCCCCAGTGAAATTGGATGAATCAAACTAATTTCCACGTTTCCTTGGATTACACTTACACCCGCATTGGCTAGAGCAAATATAGGAATAATGAAATAATTGGCAAAGTCATGAAGCTTATCTTCCAACTTTTGTAAAGGCGTATCTAAATCCTCCACAGAGCATTGAATCCGCTTCATCGATTCTCTTTGTTCTTCATTAATAACCATGAGATCGAAATCACTCTCTGGAAACTTGTGAATTAAATCATGTGCCTCTTTTTTGAATGAAATATCATCATGCTTACTGCGGGCTGGAATCGTTAAAGCTAGAAGGACCCCTGCAACAGTGGCATGAATTCCCGAACCTAAAAGAGCTAACCATAGGACAATACCTAGTATTGCATAGGGAGAGATTTTTCTAACTCCTTTATAATTCATAAAACTGGAAATCATCAGGACCACAATAGCAATACCAATATTTAATATGTTGATTTCATCAGCATAAAACAACGCTATAACAAGGATCGCGCCCATATCGTCAAAGATAGCCAATGCCAACAGAAATACCTTCAATGATAGAGGCACTCTATTTCCCAAAATCACAACAACTCCAAGAGCAAATGCAATATCAGTTGCCATCGGGATCCCCCAACCGGATGTATATTGTCCTCCCATATTAATGACTAAGTACAAGGCTGCAGGGACGATCATTCCACCAAGAGCAGCCACTGCGGGCAGCAATGCACTCTTCACGTTGGACAATTCCCCAACCAGTAATTCTCTCTTGATTTCTAAACCAATCAAAAAGAAAAATACAGCCATAAGGCCATCGTTGATCCAATGACCAACACTATTATTTAACTCAAAGTCTCCTACACTTATTGAAATCGGCACGTGTATCAACGTCTCATAGCTTTCATGAAATGGAGAGTTCGCCCATACAAAAGCGATTATGGTTGCAGCCAGCAGTAAAGTTCCCCCAAGCATTCCCCTGTCCATGAATTTGGAAACCGGCCTGCAGACAGACTGCCACAACTGATTGGTGTATTTTTTCATCATTTTTCTCTTTTCTATAAATCACAATCCATCTTGAGAGTAAAACAGAACAGTTTCTTCAAAGATGCTTCGCATATTACTTTTAAGGTTAGCATACATTTTAAGTTTTAGCTATAAATAAAAACATCCTTCCAGTTCCTCAAGCATCCGATTATAAACAATATGACGCTTCAGCATGGCCTC
>JAENWI010000135.1 GCA_016650115.1 Peptostreptococcaceae bacterium
TATGATGAGTTTGAAATCTAATATGAAAATTGTAACCAGAAAAGGAACAATCTTTAAAAAATTGTGTCTTTAATATCCCTGGTTATTTTAAATTCTTAAAGCCCTCATGGCATTTAAAACAGCAATTACGGTAACACCCACATCCGCGAAGACGGCCGCCCACATGGTGGCAATGCCTATGTCTGCTCTGGCAAGAACGGGTGCATCGTTAATTCCATCACCTACAAATATTAATTTGCCGTGATGTGAGGTTTCTGCCAGCAATTCTTCTATTCTACTAACCTTATCTTCAGGCAGCAACTGAGAATAAGTGATATCTATGCCAGCCTGTACCCCCTATTGATTGAGCAACTTCATCCTGGTCGCCAGTAAGCATAACAGTTTTTTTGATTCCATAATTTTTTAGAACTGCAACTGTATCTGCTGAAGCCGGTTTAATTTGATCGGAAATAATTAGGTGACCTGAATAATTTTCTGCATAAGCAGCCACTTCAAGATAGTTGCTGCCTTTCACAAGAATTCTAGGTTGAAAAATGGCGGTAACCCTTATAATTTGGGTTACCGTCATTATTTGTTCATTATTCGTTGGATAGGATGGCAAAGGGACTTGAAAGAGACTTGAAAAAGTGATTTTGTTACCATAAAAAATGAAATTTAGGAATGAGAAGGTTAACCCAAGATGGAAGTCTTGCGGTTGGTATTAATTTTAGATAAGAATTATACTAATTTTGAATAGAAATCAGGAATATAAAGGTTCCTCCATAACTTAAAACCTGGTATCCTTTTGCCAAAGTTCAATCAATGCCTCTAAAGCAGAAGGGATCTTATCGATTGGAATCTGATTGAAATGTAAAATTAAGGATGAAACATTTGGAGACGTATCTTGAGGTGCACTTGGAGTCGCATCTGAAAACGTATCTGGAGTCGCACTTGGAGCCGTATATGTAGCTTTATCTGAGTAGAAGGACATTTGTGAAAGTTGAATTCCCAGGGAAGCCCCTTCCAGGCAAAGCTGAGCTGATGATTTTTCGCTTTTAACATTTAGTATAAGATTAACCCCTGAAGAAGTATTTGTAAGTGTTATGAATCCGGATCCCTTTTTAACTAAAACACCTGTGGCCAGATTTAATTTCTGGGAGCATAAGGCTCTGAGCTTTTTGATACCGATTTGATACTGGCCTTTACCCATAAAAAGAGAAAGTGTCAACTGCTCCATTTTAGAACAGGTTTGAGAATAATCTCTTTTTAAACCTTGAAAGATATTTGCCATAAATTCCGGAAGAATCATGTAACTGATTTTAACTGAAGCAAATAAAGTTGAAGAAAAAGAACCTAGATAGACAACCCTTTGATTGGTATCTAACCCTTGCAATGCCGGAATAGGTCTTCCGAAATATCTAAGTTCGCTGTCATAATCATCCTCAATAATAATGCTTCCATTTTTTTGCGCCCAGGATAATAGTTCATACCTTTTTCCAACTGGAATAACAGCTCCAGTTGGAAACTGGTTAGAAGGGCTGACATAGACTGCGCAAGGAAGTTTTTCCGGTAAATGAGAAAGGCTTATACCTTCCTTGCCAACAGGAATTTGAGAAATAGTAAAACCCCTATCACGGAAAATATTTTTTACCGGCAGATAACAGGGATCTTCAAGAATTATATTTTTAATATTTATCATAGAAAGAATATTAGAAAGCTGACCGGTTATTTGTTGAGTTCCCGCACCTATTACTATCTGGTCGGGATTGCAGATGACTCCTCTTGACTGGTACACGTACTTTGATATTTCATTTCTTAATGCCATCTCTCCTTGAGAATCCCCTTCGTGAAAAAGTAAATGGGCGTATTCGGTTAATACCTGATTCGTGCATTTTTTCCATTTGGCAAAATCAAAGGTAGCGGAATCATAATAATACATACTGTCTTTTGCCATTTCCTCTTCTCTGGTGGTTGAGGCATACATCGCTAAGGGAGTTCCCATGCCGGAAGCTATTTCATTAATAAAATAACCGGATCCCGGCTTGCTGAAAATGTATCCTTCAACTAGCAGCTGATCATAAGCAAGACCAACAGTAGTAATGCTTATTTCAATCGATTTGGACAGGGCTCGCAGAGAAGGGAGCTTTTCACCTCTCCTGATACTCCCGTCAAGGATGTTCTCCTTGATATAGGTATACAACTGCAGGTAAAGCGGCGCGGAATGTTTATATACGAGCATAGGCATAATTTGTTTCATAACGATCTCCTTCAAAATATTCAACGGGGCTATTGAGCCATTCAGCAACTGTACACACAAAAATATCTATAATTGCATATTTATTTAATTACAATATCATAGTAATATAATCAAAGCAAGCAAATTATTATGGCTTGGTTTGAAGGAGAAAACATGCAACTTTATGATAAAACACAAAAGCTTGTCACGACAGGATTGATGACAGCACTCATTACGGTAGCAACAATGGTAATTGCAATACCAGTTCCATTTACTAACGGGTACATCCATATGGGGGACAGTATGATATTTTTAGCTGTTTTAATCTTAGGATGGAAACATGGTGCGTTTGCCGCAGGAGTTGGTTCTGCACTGGCGGATTTGTTTTTAGGATATGTCCATTGGGCACCCTGGACTTTATGCATAAAAGCACTGATGGCGGTGGTGATGGGGTTGATCATTCAACAGTGTATGAAAAATAAGAAATTTACGGCATTGTTCAGTATTATAATCGCTATTATTTGGGGAGGCTTTAACATAATTGTTCAACGAATTGTCATATATGAAGCAACAGCCAATGCAGCCAATCTTTACGAAGAGGCAGGTGTCAGCACTTCATCTGAATTCGGAGATTTTATCAATGGGATCCAAAGTCAATTAATGCTGATTGCGTTAATCATACCCGTTCTGTTAATCATTATTTCTTTTGTTGTCAGGAAAAAGGAACACATTATTATACCCGTGTATCAGATTGTTGCAATGACCGCAACTGGGCTTTGGATGGTATTTGGATATTATATTGCTGGTGGTATTATTTATGGAAACTTTGCAGTGTCTGCATTCAGCATTCCAGCTAACATGCTACAGTTTTTAGGAGGGTTTTTCATTGCGGTGATTCTTGCGGGGGCTTTGTACAAGACACCTGCGAAAAAATATTTTACCTATAAAACCATGAGTATAGAAAAATAAAGGAAGCTGCTAAGTGATGGCAGGAAAATAAAATATGAAAAAATCAAAAGCAGGTCATTTGAAATTAAAATTAATGTTCAAATTAGGCCTGCTTTTACTATGTATTCTGCCGCTGCAATTTCATGGATAAGCAGTTTTTTTGTACTTCTGGCTACGAATAAACTTTTACTGTTTACCTGGTTCTTAATATCATCAGCGAGTCCAAGAGTGATTGATTTTGGGTTTAATTCCTGATGTGTTTTTAAAATTTCATTTTTCAGCATGACAAGGAGATTCCTGTTGGCGTCTTTTTTCTTTATTATATCTCTTTCCATTTCAAGACGATATTTTATGATTTCATCTTTTAAATCATCTTCAAATATTTGTTTCTTATATATTATTTCGGGATTCAGCTGAAAAATTTTGGCAGCAGCATCAGCATTTGAGAGCTCTTTCTTTGTAAATTCACCACGTGCAAAGGTGTAGTAATTGCCATCATACAGTTCAAAGCTTTTAAAAGTATCAAGATATCCAAGACGCATGATTCTTGAAGAATTTACTTTACTAAATGTCAGAATGCTGCCTAAGTCCCAAGATGAGGAGATAGTAATAAGCTTATCAGGATTATTTAATTTGCTTTTTTGAATAACACCAATTGCTTCCAAATCCACAGCAATAATCGACTCGGCACCCATAGTAAGCGCAAAATTTACCGGGAGATTGTCAGAATATGCTCCATCGATGAATTTCCTGTTTCCTATATCATACGTTTTAATTGCAGGAAAGCAGGATGCACTGGCCAGGATGTAGTCCACCAGTTGCCCTTGGGGGATGTCTTTTTTCCGCATGTAATATGGTATCATGGCGGGGTATTCAACAGTAACCAGACCAAAATCAACAGGAGATTCACGTATAAGCCTTTCATCCAGATGATTAGCCAGCAGACTTTTTAACCCTGAAGCATCGGCTCCCCCGTTTTTAAGGATTTCTTTGGCATATTGATTTAACTGGTCAAGAGGTATTCCTCCAATATCAATATTAAAATCCGATTTCTTTAAAGGCTTGTTGCTTTCCTTCAGATCAAAAACCATACTGGTCTCAACTTCTTTCCAAAGAGAAACGGCTATGTCAAATCCCCCCTGACAGATGATTGCACCATTAATTGCGCCTACGGAAGTACCTGCTACAAGATCAATTTTAACACCAAGCTCCCGCAAAGCTTGCCAGACACCTATCTGATAGGCTCCCCTGGAACCGCCTCCGCTAAGGACTAATCCGACTTTACCCATAGTACACCTCGATTCTATGAGCATATTATATTACTTTGTAATTTTTCTTGCAAGACATCCTCAAAAGAGTATAATGAGAACAAGAGTTCTTTTACACTCGAAAGGCGGTGGAATTTTGAATACGATCATGAATAAATTGAAAATTCTTGCTGAAAGTGCCAAATATGATGTTTCCTGTTCGTCCAGCGGGGGTGGCAGAAAAAATAATGGAAAAATCGGTAACAATTATGCAGCA
>JAENWI010000229.1 GCA_016650115.1 Peptostreptococcaceae bacterium
AACCCCGGTGGCAGCCAGATATTCACATTGTTTTTAAGCACCGATAAATCCATTGCTGCAGACAGCATATTACCCCAGGATGCATACGGATAAGGAAGTCCGAACCCAAGAAAACTTATAGAGGCTTCAATTAATATAATACCTCCAATGCTGATCGGAACAACAGCAATGATTTCTCTTGTTATCCCCGGAAGAATATGTTTAATAAGTCTTCCAATTGTTGAAACACCACAGAGCTCCGCAACTTTTACATGCTCCATCTCTTTTAAATACAAGGTTTGTCCCCTGACCAGCTTGGCCAGAGAAGTCCATGTAAAGAAACTCAGGAAAATGATCAGCAGGATAATCTTTTCTCTTCCAGCGACACCATAGGTGACTGCAAGGGCACTTAATATTAAAATGATGATTATATCAGGCAAAGAATTAAAAACATCCACAATCCGCATAAGTATCATATCCGTTTTTTTACCAAGATAACCGGAAACCAGACCAACAGCAGACCCGATGACAACCTGGGTTGTTACAACACATAAAGCCACAATTAAACTTAGCCTCCCACCATACATTAATCTTGTAAATATATCCTGACCGTTTTTATCTGTTCCAAGAATATGCTCCCAGGAAAGCTGCGCTTTTATGAGCGCCATGCTCCCGTCTCCGGAATAAAAAACCTGATATTCTCCATAGGGACTTAGAAAAGGTCCAATAAAGCAAAACGCCCCAATTAACAAGAGTATCGAACCAAAAATAATAAGTTTGTATTTCAATGTCCGCTTCATTTAACGGCACCTCCCCCTATTCGAATTCTTGGATCTGCCAGATGGTAAAAAATATCTTCAAGAATTGAGAAGGTCACTATCAGGAACGCCACAATCATAGCGAATCCCATGATAAAAGGGACATCCCCCATCAGAAGCGCCTTGAACGCCATGGCTCCCACGCCGTTTAACCCGAAAATTTGTTCTATTATCAAGGTACCCGTCATTAAAAACGGCAGTTCCCTGAACGTAATAGATACAAGCAATACCCTTACGTTTGGTAATATTTCCTGCAATAATATGTTTTTAGAGCTGACGCCCCTCGCTTTAGCCGCCAGTACATATTCCGTCCTGCTAATTTTTTCAACATTCGCCTGTATGTATTTTATTGTGCTCCCCATATTACTGACGGCAACCGTAAGAATCGGTAAAGCCATGTGCCAGGCAAAATCAAAAAAAGCCATTACTCCCGTATAATTTTGTTTTAATGAAACCTGTCCCTGCAGTGGAAAGGCGCCTATATCAATTGCCAGAAACTTTTGCAGTAAAAGCCCTAGAAAAAATACGGGTATTGAAATGCTGATTACACTCAAAAAGTTCGTTGCATAAGTTGAAAGTCTGTTTCTGTAATATCCAGAATGCAGCCCCAGGAATAAAGCAGCCGCCAGCTGAATAACCAATGCCGCTATACTGATAAACAGCGTTACTGCAGCTCCTGATTTAATCACGTCAGTTATCGGTTTTTTATAGAGAAAGGATTTCCCCAGATCACCTTGAATCAGGTTGCCACCCCAGTTGAGATAGCCAGAAACAAGAGAACGATCCAAGCCGTAGCTTTTTATCATTTGTGCCTTCATTTCTGCCGTTATTCTGGAGTTCCCCGCCGTTGTGCTCTGGATAAAATCGCCAGGCATAATTCTAATAAGCCCATATATTATTATGGACGTAATTAGTAAGACCAATGCACCAACCAAGATTCTCTTAACAACATACCTGTACATAGTTCCCTCTCTAAAAATAGCCACAACTCGTTTCCGAACCGTGGCTTGATTAAAATCCTCAACCTATATGAATTTAAGCTTTTCAATATCATCCAAATACCCTCTGTACTCGGTAATTTTAGCCGGTAAAGAAGAAATATCTACTACCTCAGGATTAAAAACATATAGATTCTTTCTTTGATAAACTGGCATTTCAACAGCTTCAGCCATAATGATGTCCATTGCTTCGGCATACAGATTTTTTCTTGCTTCCATATCCGTTATTGCAGATGCAGCCATTAAAGTGCTGTCTAAACGGTCACTCGCAATACCATAAAAATTACCTTCTGCTCCTTTTAAATAAATCCCATTCATATCGGAAGGGTCTATGGAAGTATCCCAGGATGCCGCCCACAGGTCAAATGATCCCTGATAAAGACCATCTGTCAGTACGGTCAGGTCACAGTCCGTTATTTCCAGTTTGCCGCCCATTTCTTCAAGATCCAACTTCATTTGAGTGAATATTAAAGCGGCGGGGTGATCCATAGTTCCTTCGCCCCCAACCCCTGCAGCTAAAGAAAGTTGCTGGCCGTCTTTTGATAAAATATTTTTCCCGTTCTTTGTTTCTTGTGTGTACCCTGCCGCCTTAAAGTATTCTAAAGCCTTATCCTTATTATAAGTATAGACCGGTTTACTGTCCGTAGGGTATACCCAGGAGTCGGCAGATGCCGGCCTTTCAATGACTGATGCCAAGCCTCCAAAATACGTATTGACTGCAGGTTCTTTATTTATTAACGACATTAATCCTTTTCTTGTATTAATATCGTTTATTCGATTGCTGTTTATGCCAATATATCCATAACCCTGAAAATCTGTAGTCATGTAATAAAGTTTGTTTTCTTCAATTTTACTTATTTCATCCTGTGTTGCTTCAACGTCTGCAATGTCGATTTCACCTAAAGCTATACCATCCACTGTGTTTGCCTTTGTCGTATAAGCAAACTTAATC
>JAENWI010000272.1 GCA_016650115.1 Peptostreptococcaceae bacterium
AATGACTACTTTACCGATTGATTTCATTGCAAAATGACTACTTTACCGATTGATTTCATTGCAAAATGACTACTTTACCGATTGATTTCATTGCAAAATGACTACTTTACCGATTGATTTCATTGCAAAATGACTATTCCACCAGTTTGAAAATCACTCCTGCTAAAGGGGGCAGCTTTATTTTCATCGAATATTTCTTCCCATTATAATGGACCGCCTCTGTTTTTATATCCTCATTTCTAAAGTACCCTTCACCACCGAAATCTATCCTGTCAGAATTAATTAGTTCCGTATAATTCCCTTTTTTTGATATAGGTATTCTATAATCTTGGTAGCCTTCGGGCTTGAAATTTATGGCCACAACAAGTGTATTACCCTTCACTTTTCTTTGGTAAACCAGTATAGATTGATTTGTATTGTTCACATCCAGCCAGTCAAAACTGTCGAAGCTGGAATCATTTTCATACAGCGCATTATTTTCTCTATAGATCCAGTTCAATTCCTTGGTAAATTGCTGGAACTGCTTATGCAACGGGTAATCCAGCATAAACCATTCTAATCCCTCTTCATATTTCCATTCTATATACTGGGCAAATTCATTACCCATAAAGTTTAATTTTTTCCCTGGCTGGGTAATTTGATAAATAGCCAGACTTCGGTTCCCTGAAAATTTGTTATAATTATCTCCATACATTTTATCAATCAATGATTTTTTCCCATGCACCACTTCATCATGAGATATTGGTAGAATGAAATTCTCAGAAAATGCGTATGCCAATGAAAATGTTAGCAAATGATGATTGTATTTTCTCTTGTCAAAAGGCAATTCAATATACTTGAGCGTATCATTCATCCAGCCCATATTCCATTTGTAATTAAAGCCAAGGCCCCCATCATATGGTGGTTTAGTGACATTAGCCCAAGCTGTGGACTCTTCTGCAATCATCATGGCATTGGGGAAATTTTCAAGTATCAGGCTGTTTACCTTTCTTATGAATTCAATGGCTTCAATATTTTCTCTTCCGCCATAAATATTTGTCTTGAAGGCATCATGTTCGCTGTCAAAATTCAGATAAAGCATACTTGTAACCCCATCCACTCTGATTCCGTCAAAATGGAATTGCTCTATCCAAAATATCCCGTTGGATAGAAAATAATTAAACACTTCTTTCTTTTTAAAATTTGTCTTATAGGTTCCCCAGTGTTTATGGATTTCTGCTTCATAAAGAGGTGAGCCATCAAATTGCCCAAGGCCATGTGCATCCATACAAAAATGTCCTGGGACCCAGTCCATAATCACACTGATTTCAACGTTGTGGCAAGCATCAATAAAATTCCTTAGCTCATCTGGATTTCCAAATCTTGAGGTTGCGCTAAAATACCCTGTAGCCTGATAACCCCATGAACCGTCAAAAGGATGTTCCGTTAATGGCATTAATTCAATATGTGTATACCCCATCTCAAGAACGTAAGGTATCAATTCTTCCTTTAACTGGCTATAGGAATAACAAGAGCCGTCCGGATTTTTTTTCCAGGAGGTCAAATTCACTTCATAAATGTTCATTGGTCTTTTCAAGTGATTATTTCTCTCTGGATTCTTTTGATAATTTTCATCTTTCCATTCATATTGATCTAAGTCAAATATGATAGAAGCCGTCTTTGGTCTGACCTCAGAAAAAAAAGCAAAGGGATCCCCCTTGTGAAGGAGATCCCCTTTTTTTGTTGTTATTAAATATTTATATGCATCTCCTTCTTTAGCATTAGGTATGACTTTCGACCAGATTCCACCTGCCAGCATTTCCATACAATCTGCAGTGCCATCCCAGTCATTAAAGTCACCTTCAACTGAAATAGCTGAGGCATTTGGCGCCCATACCGTAAAATAAACACCTTCATTTTTTGGATCTTTTGAAAGGTGCGCACCAAATTTTGAATAACTGTTGTAAAATCTGCCTTCCCTGAAAAGAGTTGCTTCCTCTTGGGAGATAATGTTTGTAGTCATAGATATCATCTCCTTTTATTCTTATTATATCACAGAATATGGTTATTTCAAGCCCAATATAAGCAGCCTAGACTGGGTTTGAAACCCAGTCTAGGCTGCTTATATTGGGCTTGAAACCTTTACTAACGGTGAAACAAGTTGAAATTTCAGCAGAAAATGCCTGTGGAAAGTTATCCACAGGCATTTTCTAAATT
>JAENWI010000531.1 GCA_016650115.1 Peptostreptococcaceae bacterium
ATTCTGAGCACCGACAATATCACGATGGCCGCTATAGCCACAACTACAAGTATATTTGCGATCTTTCGCAGTGTTAAGTGTCTCGCATGCGGGGCACTTTTTACTTGTGTTCCTTGGATTTACGAATTCTACCTTTATTCCAGCGAGAATAGCCTTATACTCAATAAAACCGGCTAAACGGTAGAATGACCAAGTGTGAAGATTCTTTTCGTTTTTACGGCTTGTTCTTGCCGTCTGGCGAATGCCAGAAAGGGATTCAAGACGAATCGTGGATACATTGTTTTTTATTGCAAAATTAACAATCTGCCTGCTGATTTTATGATCTTTGTCCTTCATGAATCGTTGCTCTTTGTTATCTAAATTCCTAATAGCTTCGAGCTGTTTAAGTTCGCCAAGCTTCTTTCTTCTTGCACGGTTTATTCTCTTTATATATTTGTTCAGGCGACCGTTCCCGAAGAACTTAACTTTGTGGTTTTCGCAAACTGCGACAGCTGGGATTTTAAGACCAAGATCAACGCCCATAGTTTGATGGCCTGATATATCTAAAGCCGGTGTTTCGCAAGCAATCTGAGCTATGAATTTACCAGACTTTACGGTTATCCGAAGCGAACCAAGTTTATATTTTAACTTTTCATCCTGATAAGATGTTATTACTACTTTAACTTTGATCTTTTTGGATTTCCCGTTAATCATAACTGGAAAGCAGATGAGACCATTTTCAACATTGAAATTCTGGTTGTTCCAAATGGCTACTTCCTTTTTCAGAATAGGAACTTTCACTTCTTTGAGATTTGGATTTTTGCTTTTAGGATTTAAGGTTACTTCTTTTCTATATTTTTTGAAAATACTAGAAGCGTCCTGTATTGCTTGGTTTTTAAGTGCACTTGTCAAATTGGCTGAGACGTCCTTGCTAGTGTATTTTAAGTTTTCCATAACGCCAACAAAATCGTCCACGATAGAATTTACCAATTTGATATATTCTTTCATTGTCGATTTAATTAACACCTCTTGTGCTTTTGTTGGAAGCAA
>JAENWI010000062.1 GCA_016650115.1 Peptostreptococcaceae bacterium
CATGTTCTGTAGTTTTAAGATTGTTTGTTTTACTAGGTTTTTCTGCAATGGCAAAATATGATGTTATCTGAATTAAAAATAAGTTGAAAAAAAAAGAGGTTGACTTATTACATCAACCTCCTGAACCTCTCTCTCACTATCATCCTGCAAACATCATCCTTTGAACTACCTATTGTTGACGTTGTACCTCTACAGAGCGTTGTATCTTTCAGTAGCCGTGTCAAAGGTAACCTATTTATTATTTCACTTTTTATGTTGTAAAACATTATTCTAATTCACATTTATATGTTGTATAACATGTTTATTTCTTTATCAGATACTCTCTTCAAGTTATTTACTATTTCAATTTGTTCTTATTCCAGTTTTTCACGACTATCGATAATTTCTCTAAATCTTTTACATTCAACTATATATCTCAATCATATTATAATTACTATTTAACATTAACTTTTGATTCATTCTTGATTTACTCTTTGATTTTACTCTTTCGTACAACGACTTTATATCTTATATATGACGGCACAAATGTTCACTAAAAAGTGCGATATCCAATTTTTCGAAAATGTAGGAAAAGCAACAATACTGCATGATACAGAGATATTAAAAAAATAAAAGTTCAAAAAAAAAACCCGGCTGCTATAGGACGTAGCAGCCGGGAAAAACAAACCATTATTAAAAAAGAAAAAGTAATCAAATGTAGGAAATAATTTTCTCCACCAAAGGCCGGGGAACTTTTGCCCGATTAAATGAGCTGTGAATAGTGCGCATTCCAGGCTTTGAGCTGTGAACCTTTTTTGTACTGAATGGCAGCATCATATTTGAGAAGAGATAAGTTTCTTTCGAATATCCAAAACCAAAATCGGCGTAGTTAACAGCGTAGCGGTAATGGCCAAGGTTTTTCATTGGGTCCATATGATGAAGTCTGCCGATGGGATTCTCGATAATAAATAACACTCCGGGGTAATAGTTTAGAATTTCGATTGTTTTTGCAAGTAGCTGAAGAGATAACAGAGCTGCTGCACTGTTGGGCTTATAATCATAAATACGATATTTTATGGTGGTTTTTAGCCAGTTGGATTGGTCGGCAGCCCTTGAAAACTTTGAACAGTCCGGACTTGCCCATACGAAATCTACTTTTTTTGGTAACAGAGCCGGTGACAGTGCTAAAATATCGCAACACATCGAGGGATTTAATTTGGCGTTGTTATCGACGGTAACGGTTTCCCATCCGTGAGATTCAAATGTTTCAGCTACACTTTTTGAGCCGCTGAATAGTTCAATTATTTGCTTTTTCATGGTTTATTCATCTCGGTTTATGATGATGAAACTGAATACACAAAAACCACGAAGAATAAAAGCAGGATGGTTTAAGAGATACGTGATTTTAACCGAGAGTTTTTTACCAAATGGGTTGCGGTGGTTTTCATAATATTCCAATATTTCAAGAATATCACCGACTTGATAGTTGTGTTCGTTTTCGATGATATGAAATGTTCTTCGCCCGGACCAGATAGCATCGAACCAGGGCTGTGCTGTTTGCAATTGATAATGTGCCATAATTAATGATTTAAGATGTTTATGATGGCAAAGCTACAGAGCTGAACTGACATAAAGCATGTTTAAAAACATTTACGTAATTTCGACAAAAATTTAAGTTATGGCAATTTGGTTAAACACGCCTGTAAATGTACCGATTGAGGCGGTTGATTGTTGGGTACGATTGAACTATTGGTTCGGGCAGCCTTTTAAAGCGCAATGGAATAACACAACCGATGAATGGACTGATATCGTTAACGGAATTGTTTACCCGGCATGGGCAATTTCCCGATGGAAATATGTTTAGTCCGGAGACTTTTTAAATAGACGGCTGAACATACTAATGGGGCTTCGGTTTTTCCATGCGCTGACCTGGCGTTTGATTGTGTCGGCAGTAGCTTTGTAACCTAAACGGCTGCTTGCAGCAGGTAGCATGTTAAAAGTAGGAGTGAAAGTGGTAATATACCTTTGTTCCATTTCAATTAACTGGTGAGGCATGCAGACATGCAGAATGCTAAAGCGAAAATCTAATTCACCATATTTTTTGAAGTGCCGCAACATGTGAATGTTGGGATGCTTTCCGGCCAATAATTCATATTGGTGCCGCCTCCAGCGACGGTGAATATCAACACTGGACCCGATATAAAACTTCCAAGGTTTTGATTCAGACTGAATTTGATAAATACCTGTGATTTTTTGCATGGTAATAATGGTTAAACGTTTGCCCAGTCGTTATTATAAGCACAAAGAGCCGGTGTGGTTAAATATCTCCAAACTGCTGAATCTTGCACTTCGGGAATAGGTGAACCATCACGAAAGAAAGTTTCTGCTAAATTATCGGCGATAATCTCAATTCCATTAATTACGATAGTACGGTAAATGATATTATTATTTCCTCGATAGATACCTTTTTCACCTTCCGCTAATAAAGTATTGGAATTGACAAGACGAATTGAGGCACCTTGCCGGAACAAACCGGCACCGGGTAAATAAAGAATATCGCTATTATCAAAAACCGAATAAACATTGTATCCATTACTGAAATATGGGGTTGAAGTCCAAAACATCATAAAGTTTTTCAGAGCATTAAAACTTCCTGTAGAATTTCGGCCAGAGCTTCCTTTGCCGTTAAAACCGCTGCTATTATCGGCCCCGGCTGAAATAGCTAACCAATAAGCTAAATCTGGTATTTTCATGTGACCGCCTGCTACATTTGCTCCACCTAAAAATGCCATTAATGCTGTGATTTCAGTTTTGGTTGATAATCTCCAATTATCATCTGACGAAATATCAGTTCTGGGAACGCAATAGCCGTTATAAAATAGACCAAATTTAACAGGTGGAATCGAGGTATTTAAGTTACCAGAGATAAAAGACTGAAGAATAAGAATTTGTTCTAAAGTTGAAATGGTTACCGGACATTCTGCCAAAGTTTCGCATGTTAAACCACCTCCACCGCCAGCTGCAAATTCTAATCCGGTTTCATCGGCTTTGACAGATACTTGTTTTCCGGCCTGACCGGCATAACTACCTGGAGTGTCGGTTAATCCTAAAAAAGATTTTGTTGTAAAGCATCCCATATATCTAATTTTTGTTCCTCCGTAATTGCTTCCGGCGTGAACTGGTTTCGACAAATATACTGAATAAGTGATATTCTGGTTACCATTGGGAATAACCAGGTTTAAAAATAGGCCATCAATAAAAACTTCCTCGCATACCAAAACTGATTTTATTGGAGGAAAAAATTGACCTGAAGAATCAGAATACGGAACGGCCCAAAATAAAAGTGAATCTCCCGGGGCTGGAAGGATTCCAAAATTGTGGATGTATTGCTCAGTGACATCGACTATGTTATTACCGGATTTCAAAGTGAATACAGGTTCGGGGGCTGCGATGGCTTCCATGGCTGGGGCGTCTAAAAAATCGGTGTCGATGCCGTGATTCAGAAAGCAATAGTGATTGCGTTTTAAAAACAACTGATAACCGGAAAGGAAAATAGCTGAATTTCGCTTGGTAGGTTGTTGGTATGCGGCTGCGAAGGCGTCCCAATTTGCTACTGTAGTAGCGGACATATTTCTCCATTCTCTTATGCATTTTTGTAAATTTTGTTGACGAAGTGACTGATTTGGATAGCGGGTGCGATTATTGCGCTGACCGGCTGCCATAGATTTACCGATGGATGAATTCAGAAATGTGTATCCATAGTGCTTTTTTGTTAGCGGTGTAACTGCCGGGCCATATTTAATCTTTGCCATGAGACGAAATTACTAATTATTTCGGGTCCCATTCGATATGGATATGGTCGGATTCGAGGATACAATCAAAACCGATAGGAAGTGCAGCCTTGAGAGCATTGAAAACAAGTACCTGCATCGGTTTGGGAATATTTTTAATGCGCAAATCCACTGCGTTACCGGAATAATGCTTTGAACCGTTACTGTGGACGGAATCTTGTAAACTGGTGATTATTAACTCGCATCCGAATTTATCATAAATAGTTTGAGCGATTAGCAATGCAAAAATGATGTGATTGCTTATTGTGGAAATACCAACATTTCGACTTTTGATTTTCATAACAATATTTTAAGAAAGTTGAAAAACATGTTTTATAACATTAAAAAGGCCTGTATGACATTACGAACATACAGGCCTTTACTACAAAAAAGATTTTCTCGATTAAGCCACAATAGCTTCAGCAGAACTTACCGCTCCGGCTTGACCGGTTGACATGTTTATCGGTAAGAATTTGAAAAACACCTTCTGGCCAGCGGCGGCACCATTACCAAAACGGGCAATGTAGGGAACAGTTTGGTCGGCACCTGTTAACACGGCAGGAGCTAAAACAGCAATCTGACGGTATTCCGATTTAACAAACGATTTCCCGGGGGACATTGGAGCGGTAGCAAAAACTTTTACTGACGTACCAGCTGGTACCGTTGGGGCAAAAGTTAGCGGAATTGCTGCGGCACCGGGTGAAATAGTAAAGCTTGCCAAAACTACGGCCCCCACAGCTTCGGGAAGTGGAGGAGTTGTAATAACTGCTTCGCCAATTGATAACAGGTTGTTATTTAACCTCTGGTGCAAGTTAAAACCTGTTGGTTGATGAAGGTCTCCAAAGATATCAGTCCGGGCATAATCGGCAACGGACGCATTCCAAGCGGCCCGATTAGCGACTGAAAGAGCTGACCAGGCTTGTGCCAGTAAAGTAAAAAATGCCCGGACTCTCTGTTGTGCTACTGATTGCCCATTAACTGGGGTTACCTTCGTGCGGAGGTATGCACCTGCACGGTTTTTGGAGGCCACATGTCCTCCGATTTTTCCACGCCCATCAACGATTAGGGCTCCAAATTTCATTTTCATGACTACAAATTTTAAGATTTAGAACTTTTACGAGTGACAATGTTTCCGGCTATTTTGAACAGGAATTGAAGAATACCTTTGTACTTACCAGGCGTGATGGCAATCGCTTCTGAAATTATCAGTGCGACTATTGCCCAATTTTCCACTATCCAAAAACCAAAATCATTTACTTGAGTTTCCATAGATTTTATTTATATGGTTTTGCAAATATTACATAAAATTTTTATCAACTACACTACCACTACACTCATTACCCCAAAATAATACACTTTTTGTTTCAAAAAAGCTTAAAAACTGCTTTTCCATACCGGATAGGTACTTAATCATCCGGGGGTATGCACATGCGCGAAGCGATGTAAAGTGTCTCAGTGGGGGGGGTCTTTTCTTAATGGGCGGCTGTAAATGCCAAACGAGAAAGAGGTTTCCGGGGGGTGGGGTCAGCGTTTGCCGTTATCAACGAGCTTTGTGGGTAGGGGTTGGCTGCTTGGTGAAACAAAAGCTTTGAGGAACGAAAAGCGTTGTTTTGACAAGCAGCCAACGGAAAGGGGGGTTTTCGGTAGTTTAGGCGGTAAGTAATTATAGGTTTCGCGATGCGCGTAGCGAAGCAAAGCACATGAGCGGGCACGTGTTATTTTATAAAATGGCATTATACGACGTTTTTGGGATTGCTACCCAAAAAAGTTGTATAATAAGCTGTTTTGTAAAATAATCTTAGTGCCTGTGATTGTGCTTTGCACTACTGATATTGGGCTGTGAGCTGGTGGGAGAATTGGAATTGGTCGTACATGTAATTATAAAAAAGTTCAATTAATGCAGTACAGCCGGTTTTCTCAACTTCCTCGATGGATATTGATATGATGGTAAAATATTCAGACCTGTAAACTGATTTCTTAAAATGTTCCTCAATTGTTCTTAAATTTTCTTCAATGACACTATCAACTTCGGTGGTTGCACCTGTGATATTTGCAAATATTACACTCGAGCTCCAAATTCTTCCAATGTTCTTTCGGTCTTCCAAAGGATTCTTAACAATGCCTTCTTTGATTGCTTCCTCTTTTGTGAGATATTTGGTGATATACGATTTTATATTGGTGATATTATTTAGGCCGTGGACGTCGATGCTATTTGGATTGTGCCAATCTGACTTTTTTCCTTTCTCGTATGCTTTTATCTGTGATTCTAATGGCCATGTTTTAAGTAATTCTGTTCTGACGGTGAATCCTTTTTTGTGCCAATTTTCTAATTCAGTTTTATAATTATCAATGTATCCCAGCTTATTAACTATTCTATTCCATCGATTCCGAATATCATTCCATGCAACAAACCTGTTAACCAATATATGAAAGTGTATGTTCCCATTTTTTTGATATTCTGACCGCCAAACGTAATTACTTACTTTATGATACTTTGATAGCTCAATTAAAAACTGATTTAAACATTTGACCTTGATTTCATTATCTGAATGGATTTGCTTACTGGGTAGTGTGAGTGTGATAAATGCAATCTTATTCTGATAGTGTCTCCCGGTGTTTCCTGACTTTCCGTTTTGAGGCTTATTTAACATTAAGAAATATTCGATTGCAGTACTTAACTTCTTTTTTGCCTGTTTTGATAGTGTGCCTCCGCTTTGCCTTGATGAATTTAAGAATGAATTATTTACTCTAACCAGTTCCAGCTTGCCATTTATTTTCTGTGTTATCAATGATGTATTTTGTTTGAAGTCGTTTTTCCTTGCTGGCTTGTGATGGGTATAATGTATTTCGTTGAATAGAATGATTTTATTGGGATGGACTTTGATTTTGGGGATAAATATTATTTCATTTTTAACCTTTGCCATACTTTTTTAACTTATTGAAGTTTTACCTTTTCAGCTTATTACCACAAATTTGAGTTCTGCACGCTCTTGATAAACCAATAGGAGCCCGACTAACCAACTAATTTTCTCCTTCAAGTAATGAATCTAAGATAACAGCCATTGAAGCCGTAGAGGCTATTAAAAAGCTTCTAAGCATGCTTACCAGATTTTCATCGATTTCATCAATTTTCTTTAATAGTAGCTTGAACGACCTTACAAACGAGTTAAGAGTACATAATTCCACTTTGTTTTCGTTGTGCTTTATTTCGTGATAGAAGCAGTAAAAATCTGTCATTAGTGTAAAATACTCTGAATACTGTAAACCTGAATTGAACCAGGTAAGACTTAAATAATAACTTTTGTAATAAACTAATCCCTGATTGATTTCTCTTAGTGTTTTAATATCGCTTTCAATTAATTCCGATACTAAGTTTTTTTCAATTGTAAGCATGTTCTGTAGTTTTAAGATTGTTTGTTTTACTAGGTTTTTCTGCAATGGCAAAATATGATGTTATCTGAATTAAAAATAAGTTGAAAAAAAAAGAGGTTGACTTATTACATCAACCTCCTGAACCTCTCTCTCACTATC
>JAENWI010000297.1 GCA_016650115.1 Peptostreptococcaceae bacterium
AGGAAGAAATAATGGGTGGCGGTATTATGGAAAGAAGCCAACTGTTTAAGGGAACTGTGTCAATCGGCATGTATACAAATTCATTGTTCAGAAAAAAAGGAATAGCAAAAAAAATACTTTTAAACCTGAAAAAGCAGGCCTACGCTGAAAATTTGATGCCTGTTGCAGGCTGCTGGTATTACAATACTTTATCACGAAAGAGTCTTGAAGCGGCAGGGATGATTGTTACGACCATTTGTTTTGAGGCGATATTGAAGGGCAAGGAAAAGTTGCATTTAAGAACAGGGAATCCGCCGAGTGAACAGGTTGAATAAAAAAAACGAATTTCAGATGTACTGCTTACAAATGTAATCGAAAGGGTATACATACAACTATATAAGGTATAACAATATATTCGGAGGGTTTAGAATGAATATTTATGATTTTAATGTTAAAACCATTGAAAAAGAGGAAATCCCTATGTCTGACTATAAGGGTAAAGTTCTGCTTATTGTGAACACTGCAACTGGTTGTGGCTTCACTCCTCAGTATGAAGGACTTGAAGCTTTATATAAAAAACACAAAGATCGTGGATTCGAGATTCTCGATTTCCCATGTAACCAGTTTTCAGGTCAAGCACCAGGAACAGATGAAGAAATCGTTAGCTTTTGCCAGCTTGCCTATGGCACAACATTTAAAACTTTTTCAAAAATTGAGGTGAACGGGAAAAATGCCGATTCGTTGTTTACTTTTTTAAAAGATGAAACACCCAGTGGACTGGATGATGAAAAGGTAGATTCCCTTAAAAAGAATCTTCACAATCTAACTCAAAACTTCATGGGCAATGATATTAAATGGAACTTTACAAAATTTCTTGTTGATAAAGAGGGGAATGTTATTGCTAGATTTGCTCCGGCCTTTTTACCTGAAGATATTGATTCGTATATTGCGGAGCTTCTTAGCTAGGGCCTGAGTGCTCCATGAGTAACTAATAAATCAAGGCTTGAATACACTACAAATTTGAATTCAATTCCTCTGCAAAGCAAGGTATCTATTGTTATGCAGAGGAAATTTTTATGTGATAGGGTTGAAAGATTTGTGTGGTTTGGATGATAATAACCTGGAAATAGGGGTGCAACTATATGGAAGATGAAAAAAAATCAAGGCTGATTGACGAAATGGCTATTTCGGCAGCAGGGAATGAAGAGGTTTTAGAACAGTTTATTCTTCAGGAAATGCCTTATATTCGGGCATGTGCAGGTAAAACTCTTTCTAGACATATTAATAATGAAAGTGAAGAAGAGTTACTGGCACTGGAAGCATTTGTTGAAGCTGTGGATTCTTATTCATTTGATAAAGGCAGTTTTTTAAGTTTTGCCAAGTTAGTGATCAGGAGAAGACTTATTGACGGACTAAGGAAACAAAAGACAATGGAAAACATAATACCAATGGATCCGGCGGATATCACTATAAATAAAGATAAGAATGATACAGCAAGTTTATTAGAAAGCGAAAATTCTGAAGAGAAAATAGCAGATGAAATCGAAATGCTGTCTGACTCTTTAAAAAAATATGCCGTTGCATTTTCTGATTTAGCAGCCTGTTCTCCAAAAGCAAAAAAAACGAAAGATGCCTGCAAAACAGCCGTCATTTATATTACAGAAAATGATCTTGTCTTCTATGAAATGGCAAACAGCGGTCAGCTGCCATTAAAAACAATTGAGAAAAATACGGGGGTACCCCGAAAAATACTTGAACGTCACCGAAAGTATATAATAGCAGTCACAGAAATATTAAAAGGTAAGTATCCATGCTTAACACCTTATGTAATTTCAATGAAAAGGAGATGAGATCAATGAAAGCAGTAATACTTGATATAAAAAAGAATAAAGCAGTTGCCTTATCTGATGACGGCATGGTCAAAGAGGTTACCAATAAAAATTTCAGAATTGGTCAAACAATAGAAATGGAGAGAAAATCAATGAAGAAAATGAGTAAGAAATATAGAA
>JAENWI010000052.1 GCA_016650115.1 Peptostreptococcaceae bacterium
AGTGCAACAGAAACATACCGCCGAAGGGTTAAGACCCTGGTAAGGTTGAAATGGTGAGGTAAGAGCTCACCGGCAATATGGTAACATATTGGCCGTGTAAACCCCACTCGGAGCAAGACCAAATAGGGCGCAAAAGGTGGCGGCCCGTCACTGCCCAATAGGTAGGTCGCTCGAGCTTGTTGGTGACAACAAGCCTAGATAGATGATTGTCAAATACAGAACCCGGCTTACAGGCCTACTCAATCTATCAAAATTTAACCTTCTGAAAAGAAGGTTTTTATAATTAAGTGCCAAAAGGAGAATTTATTTGAAATGGAAGCAAAATCTTTAAAAATGGGAACAAGCCCAATTGGGAAGTTAATCCTTACCATGTCAATGCCGGCAATGTTTTCAATGATGGTGCAGGCTTTATATAACGTTATTGATGGGATATTCATTTCAAATGTTTCAGAAGCGGCCTTAACCGCCGTGACCCTTATTTTTCCAATTAATATATTAATTATAGCTATAAGCGTGGGAACCGGAATTGGTGTGAACTCTTTGATTGCAAGAAGACTGGGGCAGAAGCTTTATGAAGAGGCAAATAATGTGGCAAGCCATAGTTATAGACTTGTTTTTATTAGCGGTGGTGTGTTTGCATTTTTAGGTTTCTTTTTTTCCAGAAGTTTTGTGAAATTGTTTGCAACAGATCAGTTTATTATTGATAATGCAACGATTTATTGCCAGATAGTCACGGTACTTTCCATATTTATCATGATGCAGATAAACAATGATCGAATCTTACAGGCTCAGGGCAATATGATTGTTCCTATGGTTACCAATATAATCGGCGCGACCACTCACATTATATTGGCTTATTTTCTTATTTTTGGTCATGGCATTTTCCCGGAACTTGGAGTAACAGGTGCCGCAATTTCTACAGTGACTGGCGAAGGTGTTGGAATGGCTTTGGGCACTTACTATGTATTTGGTCGTGAACATCTGATTAAGATAAAGATTAAAGGATTTAAGATTAACAAGCAGATTATTAAAAATATTTATGCCGTTGGTTTTCCGGCGATTGTCATGCAATCGCTGGCTTCCGTTATGCTGCTTGCTTTGAATGGAATACTTATTGGATATTCCGGAGCAGCAGTAGCTGTTTTAGGTGTCTATTTTAGAACTCAAGCGTTTATTTTCATGCCTGTGTTCGGGCTAACACAAGGGATTATGCCGATTATTGGATATAATTATGGTGCAAAAAATAAAGAAAGACTCATGAGCGCTTATAAGATATCCTTATTAATGGCAATTTCCATCATGGCCTTTGGAACCGCTGTATTTCAATTGGCACCAAATCAAATCTTTGATTTGTATAGTGCTACTCCCGAAATGTATTCCATTGGAATCTATGCATTCAGGGTGATAAGCATTGGCTTTCCTTTAGCTGCTTACGGAATCATCTGTTCGGTATTTTTCCAAGGTATAGGACACGGAATGTATAGCCTGTTAGTTTCACTGGCAAGGCAATTAGTAGGCATTATACCACTTGCTTTTATATTTTCAAATATATTTGGACTTTACGGCATATGGTGGGCATTCCCGGCATCTGAACTTATTGGAACTATTGCAAGCAGTATTGTTCTTTATATAATATATGTTAAAGAAATCAAGTGCCTTGATGAGGAATCCATTTTAACTAAATCATAAATCAAGGGGTCTTTTATAAGTCGTTTCCAAACAGTAAAATTTGCTTTAATAAATTCATCTTCCAGTTTGATATGTTCTTTAATAAGTGGACATATATATGGCAAGTCTACTGGTGAGATGATTAAATGAAGTACTCCGTCATTTGAAATGTGAGGAGCAAGCGGGAAAAATCTGCATTGAAGAGGTCTAATTTCTCTTGTACAAAAAGGTGGTGTTTTGCATCTTACAAAATAAATTTTTCCGAACCAGCTATCCGGGAAATCGTAATCTTCTGCATATTCAACATTCCATTTCAGCCAATCTTCTT
The DNA here is from genome assembly GCA_016650115.1 of Peptostreptococcaceae bacterium. Classification (GTDB taxonomy): domain Bacteria; phylum Bacillota; class Clostridia; order Peptostreptococcales; family Anaerovoracaceae; genus JAENWH01. The sequence continues at coordinate 1,997 of JAENWI010000052.1, forward strand.
TCATTGTAAAGTTTTTTTCTTCTCCCGGAAGCAAATAGATGCCTAAATCAAAATCCAGCCCATCTGAATCTTCACTGTCTCCGCCACAATTACAGCATGCAGCATCACAAAGAGTTCCGCAATCTTTATCAATGGGGGAGACTTTATCTAAAAGACGGTATATTGCCATATAGGTTTTTTTCGAAATTTTGCTTTTCATAGATTTATTATACCTAATATTAAAATATCTGTCAAAATTGATTGTTCTAATTGATGATTATTTGTTTGAAATTCTACAATTTATGGTATAATGAATTTTGCCGACAATGGAGGGGAATATGAAATTAGGAATTGATATTGGTTCAACGACAGTTAAACTTATTTTACTTAACGATGATAATAATATTATATTTAAAAGATATGAAAGACATATGTCTAATATTTTAGACAAAGTACAGCAGCTTGTTGAAGAATTGTATTCTGAAGTGGGAAATTTTTCTGTTAATGCAGCGATTACTGGTTCAGGAGGCTTAGCCTTATCTAAAATTTTAAAAATTAAATTTGAGCAAGAAGTAATAGCCTGTAGCAGAGCTGTAGAAACCTTGATACCAAAAACGGAAGTTGCTATAGAACTTGGCGGAGAAGACGCAAAAATTACATTCTATGGTCCAACAATTGAACAAAAAATGAATGGTACCTGTGCCGGGGGCACAGGTGCATTTATTGATCAAATGGCTATTCTTTTAAATATGGATGCAATGGGAATTAATGAGGCAGCGAAATCGCATAAACTTATTTATCCAATTGCCGCCAGATGCGGTGTATTTGCAAAAACTGACATACAACCATTGATTAATGAAGGTGCAAGTATAGAAGATCTTTCTGCCTCAATATTTCAGGCTGTTGTCAATCAGACAATAACTGGACTTGCATGTGGGCGGACGATAAAAGGAAATGTAGCTTTTTTAGGAGGTCCTTTATCTTTTTTATCTGAACTGCGAAAAAGATTTGTTGAAACTTTAGAATTGAAACCTGATAATATTTTATTCCCTGAGGATTCAGAATACTTTGTAGCTATCGGTGCTGCATATCTTTCCGAAAAAAATATAAAACAATCGCTGACAGAGATTCTTGATACGATTAAAAGCGTTGATGCAACTATGCTTTCTGAAGCTAAATATATAGAACCGCTTTTCGCGGATTATGCCGATTTTCAAGAATTTAAAATTAAGCATGATAAAGATAAAATAAAACGCAAAGATATTAAAAGAGCGAAAGGCAAACTTTTTTTTGGGATTGATGCTGGTTCGACTACGACTAAAGGGGCATTGATTGATGACGAAAAAAATCTCTTGTACTCCTTTTACAAAAATAACGATGGAAAACCTCTTGAAGCAGCACTGGCTATGCTGAGAGAGATGTATTCACAATTGCCTGAAACAGCTTATATTGGAAATTCAACTGTTACGGGATATGGAGAAGGATTGCTGAAATCTGCATTTAAAGTTGATCTTGGTGAAATTGAAACCATGGCTCATTATAAGGCAGCAGAAGAATTCTTACCAGGCGTGGATTTTATTCTGGATATTGGTGGACAGGATATGAAATGCATGAAAATCAAGGATGGGGCCATTTACAGTATTATGTTAAATGAAGCCTGTTCTTCAGGATGTGGCTCATTTATAGAAACATATGCTAAATCTGTAAATATGGAGTCAGAATCATTTGCGCAGGAAGCTCTATTCGCAAACTCACCTGTCGATTTGGGAACCAGATGTACCGTATTTATGAATTCAAAAGTAAAGCAGGCTCAAAAGGAAGGCGCAACTTTAGGAGATATTTCAGCAGGACTTTCATATTCTGTGATAAAAAATGCGTTGTACAAAGTAATTAAATTGCGAAATTCAGATGAAATTGGTGATAAGATTGTTGTTCAAGGCGGCACTTTCTTGAACAACGCAGTTTTAAGAAGCATAGAAAAAATAACTGGAAAAGAAATAATCAGACCAGATATTGCGGGGATCATGGGAGCGTATGGAGCAGCAATTATAGCAAAAGAAAATTATGTGGAAGGTACAGAATCCTCTATTATTAAATTGAAAGAAATGAACTTATTTACGGTTAAGAGTTCAAATGCAAGATGCAGCAAATGTGAAAACAATTGTCTTCTCACAATAAATATGTTTAATGACGGTGGAAAATTTATTACGGGTAACCGTTGCGAAAGAGGCGCTGGAAGAGAGCGAATTGACAATGAACTGCCAAACCTATATGAATATAAATACAAAAGATTGTTTTCATATGAGCCACTTGATGAAAAATATGCAAAAAGAGGAACGATTGGCATCCCTAGAATTCTAAATATGTATGAGAACTACCCATTTTGGTTTACCTTTTTAACTGAATTGGGTTTCAGAGTTGTTTTGTCAGATCAATCCTCAAAGGTTATGTATGAGAAAGGGATGGAAACGATTTCTTCTGATACGGCATGCTATCCAGCAAAACTTGTGCATGGACACGTTAAATCATTAGTTAATCAGGGTATTAAATGGATATTTTATCCATCCATAAATTATGAGATGGTAGAAGATGAAACAGCGCCTAATCATTATAATTGCCCAATTGTTGCGACTTATCCTGAAGTTATTGCAGCAAATATGGACGATATTTTCAAAGAAAATGATGTTAAATTTTCTCATCCGTTCTTGCCTTATGATAATGATCAAGCGTTGACAAAAGAACTTCATATTCATTTAAGACATCTGAATATAAGTATGCTGGAAATCAGCAAAGCTATCAAAGAAGGAAGAAAAGAAGATAAAAGGTTTAAAGATGACATTAAAAAACAAGGGGCTTATGCAATCAGGTACGTGAATAAATATAATAAAAAAGCCATTGTTCTGGCTGGCAGACCCTATCATTTAGATCAGGAGATAAATCATGGAATAGATAAACTGATTACGACTTTTGATATGGCAGTTCTGACTGAAGACTCTGTTTCTCACTTTGTTAAAATGCAAAGGCCAATTCGCGTTCTCGATCAATGGATGTATCATTCCAGACTTTATAAGGCAGCCATTCTAGCGGGAAGAAACAGCAACATTGAAATTGTGCAGCTGACTTCTTTTGGTTGTGGGCTTGATGCAGTTACGACTGATCAGGTTGAAGAAATAATGTCAAAGAACAACAACCTTTACACTGCCTTAAAGATTGATGAAGGTAGCAATCTTGGAGCAGCTAAAATTAGAATCAGATCGTTAAAAGCAGCTCTTGAAGAAAGAGAAAAAAATAATATTAAATACGTTGATAACGAGTTGCCTTTTATAAGAAAAAAATTTAGTAAAAAAATGAAAAAAGAATATACTATTTTATTGCCTCAGTTATCGCCAATTCATTTTCAATTTTTGCAGATTGCTTTGGCAAACAGTGGATATAAGGTTGCCCTGCTGCCTTCAGTAGACAAAAATGCCATTGATGAAGGATTGAAATACATCAATAACGATGCCTGTTATCCAACTATTATCACTTTGGGTCAGATTATTTCTTCTCTAAAATCGGGAGAATATGACTTAAACAAAACAGCAATTTTTATGTCGCAAACGGGAGGGCCCTGCAGAGCAAGCAACTATATTGCTCTTTTAAGAAAAGCATTAATAGATTTAAAAATGGAACAAATCCCAGTTATATCCGCAAATCTTATAGGTCTTGAAAGGAATCCAGGATTCAACGTCAGTTTTTCTATTATTAAAAGGGGAATAATGGGCTTAGTTTATGGTGATCTTCTAATGAGAGTACTTTATGCAACTCGCCCATATGAAATTGAAGCAGGCTCAGCCGATTCACTTTATGAAAAATGGTCAGCAGAAGCAAAGAAAAATATTAAAGACGGAAGTTTAAGAGAATATAAAAAAAACATTATGGGAATTGTAAAAGATTTTGATGAAATAAGCCTAAATAACATCAAAAAACCAAAGGTTGGAGTAGTTGGAGAAATACTGGTCAAATACCATCCTAATGCAAATAATGACATCGTGGGGATAATTGAGCAGGAAGGCGGAGAAGCTATTGTGCTTGACTTAATCGATTTCTTCTTATATGGCATGCATAGTAAAGAATTTAACTTTAAGCATTTGTCCGGCAAATACAGCACCATGCTTATGAACTGGATCGGGATACTAATCATTGAATTTTTCAGGAAACCTTTAAGAAAAGAACTTTCAGCCAGCAACCGCTTCGAAGAACCGGCGTATATAAATGAAACTGCAGAAAAAGCAGAAAAAATAATTTCGTTGGGCAATCAGTGCGGCGAAGGATGGCTGCTGACTGGAGAAATGCTTGAGCTGATTGATAACGGTGTTGAAAACATTGTCTGCTTGCAGCCATTTGGCTGTTTACCAAACCATGTGTCCGGCAAAGGAATGATAAAACCTTTAAGAAAATATAATTCTTTAACTAATATAGTTGCAATAGATTACGATCCTGGTTCTAGTGATGTGAATCAGCTGAACAGAATCAAACTTATGATGGCAACAGCACATAAAAACACAGATAAAAACAATTAGTCTTTGAAATCGAATGAAAAATAGTGTATAATAATCAAGTAATAAAAAAATGTTAAGGAGGGTCTTTATGGGAAGACACGGTACAATTGCAGGCCGAAAGGCTTCACAAGATTCAAAAAGAGCGGCTGGCTTTACAAAATATTCAAGAGCCATCACTGTGGCAGCAAAAGGTGGGGGCGACCCGGATTATAATTTTTCTCTGAAGCATGCTATTGATAAAGCAAAGGGTATTAATATGCCTAATGATAGTATTACAAGAGCTATAAAAAAAGGAACCGGAGAACTTGCAGGTGAAGTCTATGAAGAAGAAAGCTTTGAAGGTTACGGGGCCGGAGGGGTTGCAGTTATAGTTGATATTTTGACTGACAATAAAAACAGAACAACCGCAGCAATGAAACATGCTTTTGATAAATATGGCGGCAATCTTGGAGTTCGTGGATGTGTATCCTACATGTTCGAAAGAAAAGGCATCATTGTTATTGAAAAAACAGACGCAGTGAAAGAGAATTCTTTAATGGAGACAGCCCTTGAAGCCGGTATGGAAGATATGATTAATTACGAAGACAGTTTTGAAATTCAAACCTCAGTTGAGGATTTCGATAATGTTGCCGAAGCACTTAGAAAGTCCGGATATGAACTTTTAGAATCGGATATTGAATATGTTCCTTCAGTGGATATAACCCCGGAAAATGATTATGATATAAAGAACCTTAAGAAAATGATTGATATTCTTGAAGAGAATGACGATGTGCAGAAGGTTTATCATAATTGTACCATTGATTTAAATGAAGAATAAGCGTTGAAAGTATTTTCTTTGTAATATAGCACCACACCCCAAATGGATGTATTTCTGTTTGGGGTTTTTTTATGTATTTTACGCCGTAACATTTGTTAATATTTTCGTAAATAATCTTAATATCTCCGAAAAGATTTGATAATATGCCTTTAGTATAGTGTTTATTAAGGAGGGAGACAGAAAATAATTAAATGAAAATATTTATTAAACTATAAAAGAAATTTGATATTTGTTGAGCGAGAGCTTTACTGATACACAAAGGAAGGAACATATTATGTTAATGTTAAAAACTAAGTTCGCTAAGTTTGTAATGGGGTTAATGGTTGTTTCAGTTATGACACTTGGAGCCGTATCACCGGTTAATGCTACTGAAATCCAGCCAGATTTGGATAATAAGACTAATTACACAGCACAGGAGGAAGCACAGAAAGAATCTTATCATGCTGCTGCTCAATTCTCCTATAATGATGATGGGGATAAAGTACTTACAGTAACACCTAAATCAGAGTTCAGATCTCATCATGCCAATTATATGAATCATCATAATGATTTAGATGAAACTCCAGTAGTTGCTGATGAAGAAACACCAGTTGTAGACGAAGAAACTCCAGTAGTTGCTGATGAAGAAACACCAGTTGTAGACGAAGAGACTCCAGTTGTTGTTGATGAAGAAACACCAGTTGTAGACGAAGAG
>JAENWI010000488.1 GCA_016650115.1 Peptostreptococcaceae bacterium
CACCAAAAGGTGGCAGCTCAATAATCTATTCTTTTAAGCCATGACGTTCTCTCATTGACATCTGGCCATCAATAAAAACGGTGTAGGAATCATGTACAATGCGGTCTAAAATAGCATCTGCCAAGGTGTCTTCCCCAATTTGTATATGATACTCTAAAAGTTTCCCACAGTTAAAGTTTCATACCCTGCATAGATTACCGTATTTGTTAGCAGCAATTTCTGCAAGCGTTTCGATAATACTTTCTTGCACCAGTAGATTATCTTCTATACCATCTTTTAGAAAGATGACTTCTGAAGTATCAACATTAACTGTTGCGATGACGGTTCCTTCCTCATTATTGCTAGTAGTCTTCCATGCATCAATATGCACAAGCCTTCTCTTCTCATCAAAATAATTGTTTTTAATCTCACTATATTTTCTCAACATCTCATTTCTCCTTTCATTAGTTAGTTTAATTAGGGCTTACTGAACAATTCAGAAAAGGTCAATTGCAACCTTTACAGCCATTTCTGAATTCATGAAGTGCAAGGTTTTTCGCAGAATAGTATAAAAAGCCTTGCACTTCATGCAAAGGTGTCTGACTATTCAAGTTCACCTTTGGTTCGGTTCGCCGATAATTAGGGGCTGAAAAGCAGGTTTTATCATGTTCTTTGCCTGCTTTTTACAGATTTCATCTGTCCTGAACAAACCTTTAAGAAAATTTTGGTTTGTTCAGCAGCCCCTAATTATATATCATATTTTTTACACGTTCTTTAAAGCTAATCTCTGGCATTATTAATCCTCTCTAACAATAAAAGGGATGACAATTGTCACCCCTTTATTGTTTTTTAGCAGTTTGCTCTGTAATGGAAATGAGTTTTAGGTCTTCATTCCGACCAATGGACGTGGGATTTAAAATCCCCACTCTGACTTGGATAAACTCTATTTTTTTATTTACCTAGATTATAATATTCAAAAAACATAAAGTCAATAATTTCTTGTGATTTAATTTATATATTTCTTATGTCTCATTTATCTCTTAAATATATTTGCTAACTTCCCAAAATCGTCATACTCAGAGTGCTCATCTTAGTGCCTAAAATACGCATAAATACTGAATTTTTACCACGATTTCGCTTGCAAAATCGTGGTATTTTTGTTATAATAATTGAGTAGGATATCATACTCA
>JAENWI010000366.1 GCA_016650115.1 Peptostreptococcaceae bacterium
GCTCTTCAGCTGGGTTCATTGTTGGCCTGCCAGAAGAGTCAATAACCGATTTTAGTAGAGAGAATTGCTCCTTTGGTGTTGCATCAGCGGCTTTAGAACCTATTAATGATAGCGAGATGACCCAAGGCTTGCCTGAGACTTTACAGCGATACGCTTGAGGAATGTGCACCTAAGAGTACAGGTCCTAGAGGTCACAGGGGTCTCACAACCTCTGGTTATTGAAGAGGGCGTTACGGTCAGTGAGCTGTAGTATCTCATGGTTGGGGGAAATAGAGTTAGGATGCAAATAGTCATTTCTTGAAGGGTACTACCAAGAATTAAATGAAACAGATTACTCGAGTCTTTGCATTTTATCCTGGTATCTGCCGAACAAACCTTTTCCCATGAAAGCAGATAGGATCTGCTGCACGATGATACCGAACACAACAGGAATTGAGGATTCTGGGGGAAAAAATTGCAAAGCCAATACCAAGGCAGCATTGAGATTTCTCAATGTACCACCGTAAGTTATCGAAACCTGTTCGTCTTTTTCAAAATGCATCAGACGCGAAAGTCCGTAAGCAAGAAGAAACCCTAGTACCGTGAGGGCAATGTTGAGAGCCGCAATTTTAAGATACCCCAATTTGAAAGTGACTCTGCTCCCTATCTGTGAAGCATTGATAAGAACCACTAAGAAAAGAAAGATTTTAGAAAGGGGTTTTACGTTCGGAAGTACCTTTTTTGTTACCGTTTCGTAGGCGAAATGATTAATTGCCATGCCTATTATTGAAGGAATGACGACCATTAGAAATAACGAACGCATAATACCGCTTGCATCAAATACAACATTAGTTCTTGTAAAAATCCTTACCGTGAGAGGTGTCAAAAAAGGTGCCAGCAAAGTATCAAGAAGAATAATGCTTAATGAAAGCGAGCCCTTACCATAATAAATAGAACTCCAAACATAGCTAGAAACCGCAATGGGGATAGCTGAAAGGAGGATAAATCCCACCACAACATCAGGGGAGGCAGAGAAAAACAGATTAGCAAACATCCAAATAAATGTTGGCATAAAAATATGGGAGCAAATAAATACAGTCAGTAGAGGTTTTGGACGATTAAGCACTTGCTTAAAATCCGAAAGATCCATTCCCAAGGCTCCGATCAAAGTCACAAGAGCAAAAAGTACAGTGACAATTGGTTTCATCCAAGAAATCCTGGAACTCAAAAGAAGGCCAAGTACCATCCCTGTAGGAGTAAGAAATGCCATTGACTTATTCAGTGTTTTATTCAGTCTTTTTATAAAAAAGTGCCACTCATCGGCCATCACAAACTCCAGAAAAATCAATGCTTTTTTAAGGAAAATATACCATAGATATGCATAAACGTAAAGGCGCGATATATTCTCTGCAGGAAAGCTACATTGGAAACTATATGTAAGAAGTATTCGCCATTTCCCTATTTACTGTCTTTTGTATCAAGAAAATAATGGCCCATACAAAGAGAGAGCCAAAGAGTTACAGCTAAGACAAAATCAAGCTATGGTAGTCAACTTGAAAGTCAATTTCGAACCTTAAATCTCTATATAGTCCAAAAGCTCTGGGGTTTTGGGAATCA
>JAENWI010000026.1 GCA_016650115.1 Peptostreptococcaceae bacterium
TATTAATAAACTAAAAGCTGTAAAACGCTCAATGTATAATAGAGCTGGATACGAGTTGTTAAGAAGAAAGATTTGTTTATCTAAATGTGGATAATTTTTGCACCAAATTTGACGAAGAGCCATCGTTATTTGCAAGTTACACCAAATTAGAAAGTAACAGTTTTATCAGCCCAAACCACCACATTCACACAATCAATCATGTTGGAAATGGGGCAAACCTCTGAACTCTCCAAATGGTGTGATTTCAAGCATGTTCCACAAGCCAGAATTTCACCGCCAACTTCCACAAACTTTTTCAGTTGTTCGTCAATATTGTACTTTTCGTGCGTCAAACCTTCTCATTCCACCGCTTCGCCCATGAGAAATAATTTTACTTCGCGACCTTGCTTTTTAGCCGTTACGGCAAAACGAAAAGCGTTCCATGCTTTCTCTTACTTTTTTTGTTTCGAGAATAACTCCGATTTTCATGATGGTTCTATTTACAGTTTTTGAATGATAATACCGAAATGAAAGGGTTCTAACAGCAATTCTTTGCTAATAATAAACCCAGATTCTACAGCCCATTGTTTGCATTGACCAGGTCTTGGGCGAATATCTAATGCAGGACCACGAGGAGTCGGAATATCGCTTCGCCAATGAATAATTCCGGCTTTTGCCCCGGGTTTTAATATTCTGTAAGTTTCGTCGAGTATTTGTTTGGGATTTGAATGATGCAGAATATTAAAAAGCATTACATAGTCCATTGAATTATCAGCCAGTCCACTACCGTTGGCAATAAAATCCCGCAAATGTAATTCAATATTTTTAATTTGCAATTGATCGGCTTTACTTTCAAGCAAGTCTATCATTTTCGGCTCTATATCAAAAGCATGAATGGTACCACTCACTATTTGTGCCGCAGGAATGGAAAAAGTACCGTAACCGCTACCTAAGTCAACTACATTCTCCAATTCGGAAGTGAGTTGCATTTGTTCTAATATAGTTTGTGGATTGAAAAACTCCGACCACATTTCCTCGTGAGGCATACCACTGTCTCTTACCTTCATTTGTTATTTTTGTTTAGCATTTTTCACAATCGCATTCTTTTCCTTTTGCTTTATCAAAGGCTTCTTTTCCTTCGGTAATTGAAAAATAGACTAAACCTGCTATACCAATAATATCTGCATAAGCAAATCCGGTAAATTCATAAATCAAACTTGATACGAGCAAAACGAACGACATATATACACATACTTTTGTACAATTACTATCGGCAATAATGGCGACTGAATCCAATTGTTTACCTACACTCTTCTTTGCATTCATAAGCCAAACCATTACGGCAATTGAAACTATCGAAATGATTACACCCCATAAGGTGGTTTCAGGTTTATGATGGTTGATCAGATTAAAAAAAATTCCAACTAACAATCCAACCGATAATAAGTAAAAGGCTGTACCTGTTATTTTGAGGGCTTTTATCTCGAAGTTGCTTTTATGGCTTTCGGGATTTTGTTTAATCCGCAATATCATCACGGCAATACCAATACCCGACAGGACTTCTATAAAACTGTCAACACCAAAACCAAATAAGGTTAGCGTTGCATCTTCGTAGCCCATAAACATTGAAACTATACCTTCAATTACATTATAGAATATGGTAAACAGGCTTAATTGGTAAGCTTGTTGATATTGTTGTTGTACTGCATCTGACATTTTTATTTAAACCTAATTTCAGTTATCATTTATTCTTTATCCTGTTTTCTAAATACTTTAATAATTGGATAAGCAAAGAGAATAGCAACTAAAATGCCTACACCTACATTAAAACAAATCTTGAAACCATAAGTTTTAATTTCGGTTTTTATATTTGAACTCATAAAGAAATATACCATTTTAATTTTATGAATCTATAGATTTTGCAAAATACATTTTCTTGAACCAAAACGCCACATTTACCAATCCAATCATTACCGGAACTTCCACTAATGGACCAATTACTGCTGTAAATGCTTCGCCGGAATTGATACCGAAAATAGCAATGGCAACAGCAATAGCCAATTCAAAATTGTTACTGGCAGCTGTGAATGAGAGAGTTGTTGATTGTTCGTAAGTTGCACCTGCTTTTTTGCTCATAAAAAACGAAAATACAAACATAACCACAAAATAAATAACCAGCGGAATGGCAATGCGCAGAACATCCAATGGGATTTTTACAATGTATTCGCCTTTGAGAGAGAACATAACAATGATTGTAAACAACAATGCAATAAGTGTTAGCGGACTGATTTTAGGAACGAATTTTGTTTCATACCATTGAACACTTTTTACACGGGTAAGAATGAAGCGGGTAAAAAAACCTGCAATCATTGGAATCCCCAAATATATAAATACACTTTTTACAATGGCACTCATGGTGATTTTCGAAACCGAATCGTTTATAGGAAGTCCAAACCAACCAGGTAAAACGGCAATAAAAAACCAAGCGTAAACCGAGAAAAGTAAAACCTGAAAAATGGAGTTGAATGCTACTAATCCGGCAGCATATTGACGGTCACCTTTTGCCAAGTCGTTCCACACAATTACCATTGCAATACATCGGGCTAATCCAATGAGGATAAGTCCATACATATAATCAATGTTGAATTGCAGAAAAATTATGGCAAGTAAAAACATCAATACCGGCCCGATAATCCAGTTTTGGATCAACGATAATCCAAGTATTTTTGTGTTTTTAAATACGTCACCCAATTCTTCATATTTGACTTTTGCCAATGGTGGGTACATCATAATGATTAATCCAATTGCAATCGGGATATTGGTTGTACCCACTGAGAAACTGTTCCAAAAAGCAGCAACATTCGGGCTGTACCAACCTGCAAAAACGCCAATGAACATGGCTAAGAAAATCCACAGAGTTAGATAACGGTCAAGAAATTTCAATCTTATTTTCATAAAGATATTTTATTGGTTTTTTAAATTCCAACTAATTATTAACAGCAACTCGCTTTGCCATCTCCGGTACAATCGCAGGAAGGCTCGGTTCCATTTAAAATTCCATTCAGAATTCCAGCAGCGCAACCGACACCCGATTTTACCGAAATTGCATCGAATCTACAATTTATAGCACAAGCCCCACATTCCATACAATCGTCAATATCAATAATATGTGCTTTCCCTTTATTTATCTCAAAGACTGCATGAGGACAAACTATAGCACACATTCCACAGCCGGTACATAAATTATTATCCAACTTTAATGTAACCACGTTTCTTAAATACTGCATTGTCTTCATATTAAACTAATTTTGAGATAATGAATAGAATTGTACCTAATGCAATAAATCCAATTTGAAAAGGAACTGCCCATTTCATTTCTTTTTGAACTCCTGACAACGAAGTATAAGTTGATGAACCAGTAAAATTCATGGTCATAAAGGAGGCAATGCTTATATTTATTAATCCCATACTTATTCCTTCTAAATAGGAAACTTCTATTAAAGAATATAAAAGAACTGTGAGTATTAAACCCCAAAATGCTCCTTTTAATGCAAAAGCCCTAAATGGAATCCAAGGCAAAAATAGTGTAGCAATAACAATTCCGGCAACATACCCACCGAATATATTTATCAAAGGGAAAAGGCTTGTACTGAACATTTTCATGAATAAAAACCCTGTTCGGTCGAGACCGGAAAAAATGAAAAACGCAAACATTGCCAACAGCAACTTGTATTTTGCATTCATAAAATCAACCGAAATCAACTTGGCACGCTCTTTCATTGGAAAAGTCACCTTTCGCATAGCAGGTGTTGCTTTGTGACCTGCTTCGATAAACGCTTTTATATCTTTGGCCTGAACCGGACCAAACATGGCTCTGAATCCGGTTTGCTCTTTTACTTTGTATGCAGCCACTCCACTTGCTGAAAGTTGTGGTAAGATAATATTGCGATGCTTCACAATATGCTCTAACGAAGTATTTTTGATACTTTTCACCACATTATCAGTCCCGAAATTTCCTTTTCCGGCAGCACACCAAACATTCACGCCTTTTGTATCGATTACCAAAATCCAAACATTCAACGAATCAAGATTTTTTCTCAAAACATCAAAACTCAATTTGTAATTAGCCGAAACCAATACGTCTGATTGACTATCTGGTTTTCCAACTTTGTACAGCCCCGAAGTAATAGTATAATTATTTCTGCCAATACCAAAACGCACTTTTAATGCCCCTAATAAATCAGATAATTCCAGTTTTGAAGATACAGTAGGAATACTAACTGAAATAGGCCTTAAAGATTGTACGTTTAATAGATTTGCCATAAAGTATTACAATTGAGGTTTGATTTGTTCAATATAGAATTTATAGAAACCTTCTTTGATTTCGTCGCGAACACGGATAAATTCACTCAAGATAAATTCTTCAGTTCCTTCGGCGTGACTTGGGTCGTCAAAACCAATATGTAAGCGGTGTTTTACTTTTCCAAAAAAAGCGGGACATTCTTCATTTGCACCACCACAAACTGTGATTACATAATCCCATTCATCTTTCAGATATTTATCTACCGAATCCGAAGTGTGTTGACTAATGTCTATTCCTGCATCTTTCATGGCGGCAACTGCTTTTTGGTTGAGTTTACCTGAAGCTTGTGTACCAGCCGAGCAAACGGTAATGGTTGAGTCGAATGATTGTAAAAAGCCGTGTGCCATTTGGCTGCGGCAAGAGTTTCCTGTACAGAGAATTAATACTTTCATTTTTGTTATTTAAATTCGGTTTTTATCATATCTCTTACTTTTCGAGTTTCAGCTAAAATTTCTTCGTTTGTACCTTTGAATTCGGCAGGATTTAGAAAAGACCAGTGTAATCTTTTTATTACACCCGGAAAAATGGGGCATTGTTCTGCATGGACGTAATCGCACACAGCAATGGTATAACTGTATCTTTTCCCCTAGTGAATGAAATTGTTAACGTTATCAGCTTTATTGTTTGAAATGTCAATATCAACTTCTTTCATGACCTGAATCACATAGGGATTTATTTTGTCGGGTTCAAAGCCTGCACTTTCAGCATAAAATTTATCACCTGCAAGCGTATTAAGAAATGCTTCGGCCATTTGACTTCGAGCAGAATTGTGAACGCAAACGAATAATACTTTAGTTTTTGTCATAAGGTTACAATTCTAAAAGGTAAAACCAAAAACTATAAGATGTTTATTTTAAATGATTATTCACAACAACTGCTACTTTTTTGTAAACCGGCTAATTTAAAACCGTTTGAACCATATTCTATTGTTACATCTGCTAATTGAGAAATTAAATCATTTGCAACATAAAATTCGATGTCTTGAATTGATATTATGGTTTCTTCGTTTCCAATGTGTGGTGCTATGTCCATCTGAATGGAAGGACCACAACATCCTGCTGTGCTAAATAAATGTATGCCTGCTGTTGGTTTGTCAAATTCAGCTAAGGATTTCTTTAATTCTATAGCTGCCTGGTCTGTAATATTCATTTTGTTTTTCTTTTTAAGTGGTCCATTTGTTGAAAATTTTATCTGAAAGAGCTTTTACCTTGTCAATTCCTATTATTTCGGTTGATTGTAGTGGAATGGCAAACAAGGGTTTAGACACATACAATTCTTTTGCTTGTTGCAAGTAGTGTTGTTGCAGTTTCCAACGTTCCAATGAAAAAATATCGGGACAATCTTCTTTATCTAAAATGTTGTTTAAAAATATGCCTTGAGATTGAATACCAACTCGTTCTAAATCTTTCATAGCTCGAAAACTTTCGTGCAATGGCGTGAATTCCGGATAAGCTACCATTAGAAAGCTTGCTTCTTCCGGATTTTTCAACCGCTTAATCAATGCTTCAATTTTAGTGTTTTCGGTACTTGTTTCCTTTTTAGCAGGATCTTCACCCTGCTCATTGGCTTTCATATCCGTCTGCTTTTTGTATTCAAACGGTAATTCCAAAAGTCGTAGAGTATGACCAGTTGGGGCAGTATCCAATACAAAATAATCCCATTCCGGTTCGTTTAGCAAATTGGCAAATTGCTCAAAGATAGCTATTTCTTCTGTACATGGTGATTCTAACTCTTCTTCTAATTGAGCAATCAGGTCATCGTTATAGCCGTTTGCTTTAGCATCGTTGATTATTTTTTCTCGATATTCTTCAACCGCTTCTTTTTGGTCGATATTCGCTGCCCAAAGATTACCCGTCACATTTACCGGAATATGGTTAACCTCTGTTTCCAATACCTGTCCGATATGGGCTGCAGGGTCGGTAGTGAAAAGTAAAGTTTTTCCTTTTTCGGATAATTTCATGGCAACAGCACAAGCTGTAACTGTTTTTCCCACTCCTCCTTTGCCGGTTAATATGGCAATACGACTATGATGTTTCTTTTCCAATAAATTGACAAGTACTGCGGGGGAAGTAAAATCATTGAAAAGTTTACTATCAATGAATTTACTCTGTATAGTTGTCTTTTTTTGTTCAAAAGCAATTGCGCCCAATAAAGCAATATTCTCTACACCTTTTACTTCCGATTGCTGCATGGGCACTTCTGAGGTGTCGTCAGGAAATTTGCTTCGAAGTTCGTTGATATAGATTTTCTGATTTTCGGCCAACTTTCCGAAAATTCCTGATGTTGCTCCAGGATTGGGATAAACGCCATTGATAATAAGATGAAAGTTATGGATGCCTGTTTTTTCAAGTTCAGTCTTTGCCCGGAAGGTTTCATAAACCGAAGTTTTTTCGGGACGACTAACCAGATACACTATGGTACGGCTGGCATCCTGCATCATTTTTACGGCATGTGCATATTTTGCCCTTGCACCTTCAATTTGCGAAACAGGGCCGATACAGGTTTGTCCGCTTCCTTCCGAACTTTTCTTGATGTATTTATCCCATTCGTTTGGCAATGTCATTAACCGAAGCGTATGGCCTGTCGGGGCTGTATCAAACACAATGAGGTCGTAGGTTTCATCACCCAGAAAATCGGTAAATTTATCGAATGTGGCAATCTCAACGGTGCAACCACCGTTGAACTCTTCCTTAACCTGTGCTAGTGCCAGTTCGTCAAGAATGGCTGAAAGTGGTTCGAGCATCCGGTTTTTGTAAGCATCGGTAATGGCATCCGAATCCATTTGGGCTACTGACAGATTGGGTGAAACCAGAACAGGTTCAACGCCTACTTTACGTTCAAAAATATCGCCCAGGTTTCCTGCCGGGTCAGTTGAAACTAACAAAATGCGTTTGCCTTTGCCAGATTGATAAACTGCTGTGGTTGCGGCCATTGTTGTTTTACCAACTCCGCCTTTTCCTGAAAAAAATATATATTGTGTCATTGCTGTATTTTCAATTGTATCGCCCGGTTTACCTTGGATACATTAATTTTTTTGTCGGCACTGGCAATTTCTCCATCCACCAAAACGAAAGGAAAATTTACCTCACCATTCTCAAGTATTTCCTGTGCTTTTTGATTCTCAAACCATTGTTCGGACATAAATTCGATGTGCCGGAATTCAATTGAATTTCCGAACCGGATTTCGAGTTGGTTTTTCACCATTTTGCCAACCTGTGTCCAGTTTGCTTTGCCGGAGTCACAGGCTGCCTGTGGAATAGTGAAAAGTTCTACTAAGAAGATTTTTGTTTTCATCGTGCGTCCGACTATCTGAAGATTCCCAGAATCCGGGTATCCGGTTTAACATCATTCAATTCAGGAACAAATGCTTTAAGTTCATCAATCGTTGGGTAATCGCCACTTTTAATGATTTGGTTGTCGAGCAATACGAGCGGCAATTTGCCCGGACCGTTTGCTTTAATAAAATCGCGAACAACTGCATTTTGTACAAACACAAGCGGTGCCTGATTTATGGCGTACCGTTTGGTTTCCACACCTACTTTTTTCAGTAATTGAATGCTGTTTTGCAATTCAATCAATGCTTTGTCTGGTTCAGGACCACATACACCGCTATCGCAGCATAGTGATGGTTCAAATATTTCTAACATATTTTATTTTATTATTTAGGTATAGTTACATTTCCTTTTATTTGCAGAATCACTGTTGCATTCTTTGCATTTGAATTTACGGTGATTGTCTTGCTGAAAGTACCAGGTATTTTGGTATTGTAATTTAGTTTAATCACACCTGTTTTACCAGGTAAGATTGGTTCTTTGGGCCATTCAGGAACTATACAGCCACAGGAAGCTTTTACATTGCTTAATATCAGTGGTGATTTTCCCTTGTTGGTAAACTTGAATTCAGAATTGCCATCGGCACCTTGCACTATGGTACCGTAATCATGCACTGTTTTTACAAATACAATAGAATCCTGTGTTCCGGGTTGAGTCGTTTGAGCTGCTTGTACTGGTTGCGCTGGTTGAGGTTTTGGGGCTGGTTGAGGTTGCTGCGATTTTGGAAGGTCGGAAATTCTTTGCGCCGATACCGCAAAACCAAGAAACAATGATAAAATAATTACGAATGAAGTTTTCATCTTTTATTCTTTTAGTTTATTAATACTTTCATGTTTAACTTAATTCCATTGGAATCAAGATTGTGTAACTTCCCATCCTTAAGCTGAATTTTTGTATCTCCAAATTCAGCAGCCATCGGGCTATGGGTAACCATTACGACCGTCGTTTTTTGTTTCAGATTGATTTCTTTTAAAATACCAAGTATTTCTTCTGACAAACCAGGATCGAGATTGCCGGTAGGCTCATCGGCAAGCAGCAAATCGGGTTTGTTGGCCAATGCACGTGCAATGGCAACACGCTGTTGCTGCCCTGCCGAAAGTTCCTTTGGGTAATGAGTGGTACGGTCTTCCAGACCAACCCATTCCAATAATTCCAAAGCTCTTTTCCTGTTTTCGGTAGTGTTGTTGCCTTTCACATTCAGGGCAATCATGATGTTTTCGATAGCGGTAAGGTACGGAACAAGTGCAAAGCTCTGCATCACAAACCCTACATGTTTGCTTCGGAAATTAGCAAGATTATCATCATTATGCAGGTTTATTTCGCTGCCATTATAACTCATCTTTCCTGAAGTTGGCCGCAATAAACCACCAAGAATCAGCAATAAGGTTGTTTTGCCTGAGCCCGAAGCCCCGGTAATAGTAACAAAAGAACCTTTGGGAATATCGAGTGAAAGGTTGTCAACCGCATTGATTATTCCATCGTGATATTGATAGGTTTTCGTAAGATTTTTCAGTTGTATCAGCATAATTAATCCTCCTGCATGTTTGAAAATGGTTCTATTTTTCCGGCCAGATAAGCTGGAATGACTGAGCCTAATATTGAAATTGAAATTGAAAGGGCAATAGAAACCAGAAGCAACGTATAAATCGGGCTCACTGCAATTCCTGCAAATTGTGGCCCAAGCCAGATTGCTGCCAGGGTTCCTACTATATAACCGGCAATTCCACCCAAAAAGCCAATGATAATACCTTTTAAAACAAGGATATAATAGATATGCTTTTTGTGGTAGCCAATCATCCGGAGAATCCCTATTTCTTTACGGCGTTCGTTTACATTTGCCCAGATGTAATTGCCTATCGATATACCCCCAACAAAAATGATGATGATTAGAAAAACCAGGGATATTTTGGTCATCAACTTGTTATTTTCTATTTGGGTAGAAACAATTTGCCCAATGGTGGTAATGCGTGTGTCAGGCAATACATTCCGGAGTTTACCCAAAAGTCCGTCGGAAATAGCGCTGCAACAGCCCATAATTTCGATAGCGCTGATTTGTTCACCGGTTCCTAAAAGCGCCTGAACAGTATGCAAGTTAGCGAACACACGGTCGTCGTCAACAGTGCCAGTTTCGGGTAATAACTTAGCAACGGTAAATTCCTTTTCCATGATGGTTAGCTTACTGCCTTCGATCAATTTAAGCCTCGAAGCAATACCTGAACCAATAAAACAATCATTATTAGCCAGTGTGTCAATCCCTTTTCGTTGCAGTTTTGCATCGGCATATTTTTTTGGACCTGTTGGGGCACAACTTGCCGTTAATGCTTCACCTTTCAATCCGCCTTGTTGCCATATCGGTTTTGATGCAATTTCACTTTTTGGCCAAATTCCGGTAAGTACAATGTTCTCGCTTCCAACCTTCACCCGACGGGTTAGTTTTGGAGATATATTATCCACTCCCGGAATGGTTGATGTCACCAATCTTTCCACGTAATCTTCGGGGAATGTAGAAGCGTCGATATCAGCGGCGTAATAATTGTCAATACTGGAGGACTGAGGCAATACTAAAATGTTTGCCCCCAAATTGTCGAGGTTTACGGCTACTGCTTTTTCTGAGACTACCAAGAATGAACGGATGCCTACAATGACCCCGATTCCCAATGTTATAGCCAACAAGCCTGAAACGAGCTGCGATTTTCGGTGCCACAGCTCTTTTAATGTTAAATCTGTTAAACTCATCTTTTTTGTTTTTATTGAAATTATGAGAGTTTATTTAGCGCAACCGGCAGGACCACAACCGGCACCACATCCGCTTGCTACTTTTGCAATTGCAGCCGCAGCTAATTTTGAAGCATCAGGAGTTGTAGTGGAAGTTCCTGAAACTTGTCCTTGGGCGTTAATAACTATAGTTACTGAAGCCTTCGATAATTTATCTATTCGTAGTTGGTTCATAAAACCGTTTTCTCTGCTATCATCCATATCCACTTCAACAAGTACGGCGTTATTTTTTAATTTAGATACAGCGTCTTTTCCAATTTTAAGAACTTCCGATTTATCAACATGTGATTTTTTAGTAAATACCACAATGACTGGTTTTTTATTTTCCAAGGCTGCATAAACTAATTCCATTTTAGGTGAAGGAACAAGATCTGCTATATTTTTGGATGTAGCATCTGCAAGAGCATAACCTCCTGTTGCCATACCCTTGCTTGAAAGAACAAGAATAAGAGGAACAGGTGCACCTGATAAACGCCATTCACTAACTAAAGCTTCATTTACAGGTAAGTCCTTATTCATTTGTAGAACTACTGCATTTTTGTAAATAGCATTTGCACCTTTGGCAATAGACATTGCTTTATTAAGATCTGTCGCACCTGTTCCGGTTACAACTACAAATACCGCTTTACCAGCTGCTTTAGCTTGGTTAAGTTCCCCCTGTAATGGAGAAGTTGCCTTAACGGTTTGTTTTACTTGTGTTTGTTGATTAGCACTGTTTTCTGCAGCAGCTTGTTTGTTGTTTGCACTTGGATTTGCACAAGTACTAAATGTGGTGCATGTTGCGAAAAGCAACGTTAGTAACTGAATTTTTTTTGAAATTTTCATGATAATTTCTTTTTTGTTGTTTTGGTAATTATTTTTAATTACAATGATTTTCATTTGTGCAGTCTAAATCTACCGCCTTTATTTGTGCGAAAAAAGTGTCGAAAAGTTCCAGTTTCTCGGCAATGCACGTTCCACACAAGCAATAATTGATTTTCATACCATCAATATCGCCATGGATTAATCCCATATCGCGTAGTTCTTTTAAATGTTGTGATACAGTGGTGCGGCTCAAAGGCAATTTATCCGAAATATCGCCCGAAATGCAGGTCTTTGTTTCTGCCAGGTATTTTAAAATTGCAAGGCGTGCCGGATGTGAAATTACTTTGGCAAATGTGGCTAACTCTTGTAGCTCTTTATCAAATACTTTTGATTTTATCATAATGAATTGTTGTATGTCGCAAACATACGACATATTTTTGTATATCGAATTCAATTGTCAGTTAATAATATCTAAATAGATAAAAATAGAATCGAGTAGGAGAAACGGAATTAGTTCCCGTTATAATACCCTTGAAGAATTGGACCAGGAGCTTAATTGAAAAATTTGTAAATTAAACCCATGGAAAACATGAAAAAAACACGTCGTAAATTTAGCTCAACCTTCAAAGTTAAGGTTGCCATTGAAGCCCTTAGAGAAAGAAAAACTATAGCAGAGTTAGCAGAACATTATGAACTCCATCCCAATCAAATATCACTATGGAAACAGGAGTTTCTAAAAAAATCTACGAATATCTTCGATGAACCAGGTAATCAACAAAAAGAAAAAGAGGTTGATTCAGACAAGTTGTATTCCAAGATTGGTAAATTGGAAATAGAAAATGATTTTCTAAAAAAAA
>JAENWI010000269.1 GCA_016650115.1 Peptostreptococcaceae bacterium
CATAAGCGGCTGAGCCTTTTTCATGGCATCCTTCACCGTAAGTATATTGCTCATGTCAACACCACTAACAAATTTTGACACATAAGCATCAACCGGGTTTTTCGTAATTTCTTCAGGAGTGCCAACCTGAATAAGTTCTCCGTCTCTCAAAAAAGCAATCCTGTCACCCAGCTTAAGTGCCTCATTCAAATCATGGGTTATAAATATAATGGTCTTATTCATTTTCTGTTGCAATCCAAGCAGTTCATCCTGCATCTCTTCCCTTATTAGCGGGTCAAGTGCGCTGAAAGCCTCATCCATTAACAGGATACCCGCATCATTGGTTAAGGCTCTGGCAAGTCCTACACGTTGTTTCATTCCTCCACTCAGCTCGTCGGGGTATTTATTTTCCCAACCTTTCAAGCCCACAATATCCAGAATTTCCATTGCCTTCTTCTCACTTACGGCCTTCTGTACCCCCTTGACTTCCAAGCCATAAACCGTATTGCTTAGAACAGTACGGTGTGGAAGAAGAGCAAACTGCTGAAATACCATCGCTGTTTTTTCCTGACGAAATTTACGAAGATTTTTTTTACTCAATGCCGTTATATCTGTACCCTCAATTATTATTTTTCCTGAGCTTGGCTCGATTAATCTGTTAAGGCATCTTAATATTGTGGACTTTCCGCTTCCGGACAATCCCATTATTACAAATATTTCTCCTTCGTGAACACTGAAGCTGACGTTATTAACTCCTATTGTATCCGAGGTTTCTTTAAGTATTACATCCTTACTCTGCCCCTGCTCCATCAATTTTAGAGCCTTCTTTGGATTGGGTCCAAAAATCTTAATCAGATTTTTCACTTCTAGCTTTTCCACACTCTTAGTTCCTTCTATCATACTTAACTCCTTTTTACCTATGAAATTATTTTTAATGCCTATTTACCTGCTGTTTAAACCAGAAATTTAAAAAACTGCGGGTATTTAACCGCAGCATCATCAAAAAAGGCACAACAAAAAAAACTTATTAAAGACCTTCTCTTCCAACACTTACGAGATTAGCTGACGGATTCGGGCGGAAGTATTGCCCTACACGAAACAAATCGTGATTCACCCCATAATTGGTTTTCCCGTTCCATTACTGGATTAAGCGAATATATATAATTTTTTTTTAAATAAAACAATAAAAAAAGAGATAGAAATTCGAAAATAACGACCCCCACCTCAGAAGCAAATTCTTGAAACGAAATAAATCGTTCAACCGTTTGTTTTATTCATTTCCTTATTGTATCATAAAATCTGACACATTGCAACCGAATCAGCCAATCGGGTCGGGTGGTATTGACAATGTCAAAATATCCATGCTATACTACATCATGCAAAACTCACTTTATTTAGAAAGGGGAATAACGATGGTATCTCATGAAAAAGAAAAAGAACTGGTTGCCATGACAATAGAAGGAGCATTAGATGCGGGATTAAAAGTGCTGGTTGGTCCGAATGAAGGTTGGAACGATTACGTTATGAGAAAAGTAGAGTTGGAGGCTTTTGGGCATAGTCCTGAACACGCTCATCCATGGCCACATATAAATTATGTTTTGGAAGGAAAAGGAACCATACTTCTTGATGGAAAAGAAATCCCGGCTGAAAAGGGAACAATAGCTTATATCCTACCTGGTGCCAAACACCAGTTTTCAAATTCTGGAAGTGAACCTTTCCACCTTATCTGCATTGTTCCAAAAGAAGGACATATCATTTAATTGACGGCTATTTTTGATTTAGGTTCGGCTCCCTTCTTCTTTACCAAAAAACAAAAAAGGCCAAAAGGCCTTTTTATTTTTTGGTAGTGTTAAGAATCAAGCACACTATTAGAATGCACAGTATTAAAAACGCCAGTTAATGTAGAGATACCAACGCTTGCGTAGAGTTTTATATACTGTGCATAGAATTCGTTTGATATGCTGCACCAGGCTTCTCTCTAAGAATAATAAATTTTGGCTGCGTCACGTTAAATAATTGATTTTAGAGCAGGTCATATTTGTCATTAGTGAAAAACAACAGATCCATAATAATCCCTCCTCATTTATGAATGTTGGAAGTATAATTTATAACATTCATAGTTTCAACAAAAATCGTAACATTTAATTGACTTATGATAGTTTGTAATTCATATTGGCTGTGTCACAATATATAGTTGGTAATCGCAAGAAATTAATATAGACATATAACCTTCAGAATATTAACGCTTAC
>JAENWI010000349.1 GCA_016650115.1 Peptostreptococcaceae bacterium
ATCAACAAATAAAGTGGGATTGTCTTTTAAGATAGCGATACACATATCATCTAAAATAATGCCATCACCGCAAACCATGACAAAATTCTTTTTCCTGGAATATTCTTCGAGGATTTCATACTCTTTATTACGATATTCGTGTTCTCCCATTGACATGATTATTTTTTTTAGTGTTCTTCCGTCTTTTTCAACAATTAAATCATCAAGGATAAGTAGCTCGTATCCCAATAAATTTGCTACTTTTTCCCCAGCACCAATTCTATCGCTCCCAATATATCCAATGATAAATAGTTTTTCTGGCACTGAGTTTAATCTTATTACCATATTCATTTTCTCCTATGATTTAATTATATGACAATTAGTTGTAATACACAAATAATTAATGTAAAATTAATAATAAGAATTCTTAAATATGTGAGTGGAATCTGGCATTATCTGAAGGGAGATATTTATATGAACAACCCAGTATTAATTGTTATGGCAGCAGGAATGGGCAGCAGATACGGTGGTCTGAAACAAATGGACCCTGTTGGAACTAATGGAGAATTAATTATTGATTTCTCAATTTATGATGCGATAGAAGCAGGATTTCAAAAGGTGGTTTTTGTCATAAAAAAAGAGCTTGAAAAAGATTTCAGAGAGTTGATTGACAAAAGACCGGGAAGAAATATAGAAACTATATTTGCATTTCAGGAAATCACAGATCTTCCAGAAGGATATCAAGTTCCTAAGGAAAGGGCAAAACCATGGGGAACCTGCCAAGCCGTGATGAGTTGCAGAGACTTAATAGATGGACCTTTTGCGGTAATTAATGCAGATGATTTTTATGGTGCAGAAGCATTTAAGAGCATGTATAATTTTTTAATTGACGTGAAAGATGATGAAAAATACAGATATTGTATGATAGGATATGATCTGGAAAATACATTAACCGAAAATGGTCATGTGGCCAGAGGCGTCTGCAAAACGACAGATAATGATTTTTTAAAAGAAATAGTTGAAAGAACTAAAATAATGTGGAGACATGGGGAAATACAGTTTACTGAAGATGAAGAAAACTGGAAAACTGTTGAACCGGGAACATCGGTCTCTATGAATTTCTGGGGATTTACAAAAAGTTTTATGGACGAAATGATTGAAATGTTCCCGCATGCATTAGATAAAATTCGAAAGGAAAACCCTTTAAAGGGAGAATTTTTTCTGCCTATTGCAGTTGATAAGTTATTAAAAGAGGAAAAAGCTACAGTAAAAATTCTGCGGTCACATGATAAATGGTATGGCGTAACATATCATGAAGATAAAGAAGGTGTAGTTGAGGCCCTAAAAAAAATGAAAGAAAATGGCACTTACCCCGAAAAACTCTGGAAATAGAAAAGAGGATAAGAATGATACAAATTGGTTTTGATATAGGCGGTACGAACATTAAGGCTGGAGTGGTGGATGATCAATTCAATATTCTGATGGAAAATGTCAGACCTTTTCCCAGAGGAAAAAATCATAAGGTGGTCCTTGATATAATGGCAGGCATGGTTTCAGAATTATTAAGTCTTGCTAAATTTAATAACGAGGATATTAGTTCTATAGGTGTTGCAGTTCCAGGAACCCTTGATCCTAATAATGAGACAGTTCTTCATGCCTACAACCTGGGATTTCATCATTTGCCTTTAAAGACATTACTCG
>JAENWI010000378.1 GCA_016650115.1 Peptostreptococcaceae bacterium
CTGTAAGAACTCCAAACCCCACTTCTGAAATTTCAAGACCTGTATTTCCTAACTTTATTTTTTTCATAATTCCTCCAATGTTTGATTATATAGGTAATTCTATCATATTTTCTTTGAAATCATAGAGGAATATGTTATAATTATAAAATTAATAATTGAATTATTTCGGGAGGAAATTATATATGAAAAAATTAGGTTTAAATCAATTAAGAGAGCTTTTTGAGTCATTTTATGTCAGCAAAGGCCATTATAAAAGAGGCAGTTTTTCTTTGATTCCTGAAAAGGATAAAAGTCTTCTTATAATAAATTCGGGGATGGCACCATTAAAAGCATATTTCGCCGGATTAGAAACACCGCCAGCGAAGAGAATGACAACATGCCAGAAATGCATACGTACCGGAGATATAGAAAATGTAGGATATACATCAAGACATGGCACTTTTTTTGAGATGCTTGGCAGTTTTTCTTTCGGTGACTATTTTAAAGTGGAATCCTTAAAATGGGGATGGGAATTTATTACAGAAGTTCTAAAGATGCCTGCTGATAATCTATGGGCTACTGTATATGAAGAAGATGAAGAAGCTTATGATATCTGGAAAAATATTATTGGAATGAATGAAGATAAAATTGTCAAACTTGGCAAAGATGATAATTTTTGGGAAATAGGAACAGGTCCCTGTGGGCCATGCTCTGAAATATATTATGACAGAGGAACTCAATACGGATGTGATAGTCCTGATTGCAGGCCAGGCTGTGAATGCGACAGATATGTTGAGTTTTGGAATCATGTATTCACACAATTCAATAAAGATGATGCTGGCAATTACACACCTCTGAAAAACCCGAATATTGATACCGGCATGGGTCTTGAAAGGCTTGCATGTATTATGCAGGGTGTAGATTCTATATTTGATGTTGATACTATAAAATACATTCTTGATGAAGTAGTTAAAAAATCAGGGGTTGAATATCTGCAAGGTGGCGCTAAGACTGATGTTTCAATAAGAATTATTACCGATCATATAAGGTCTGTAACATTTATGATCAGCGATGGCATAATCCCAAGCAATGAAGGCAGGGGATATGTGCTTAGAAGACTGCTTAGAAGAGCAGCAAGACACGGAAAAATTCTGGGAATCGAAGGCCCGTTTCTGGCAGATTTGTCGAAAAATGTAATAGAAACTTCCAGGGAGGCTTATCCGAATTTGGAAGAAAAAAAAGAATATATTCATAAAATATTATGTGTTGAAGAAGAGAAGTTTTCTCAAACTATCGATCAGGGAACTAATATAATTAATGATTATGTGAAAGAATTGAAAAAAACGGGGGAGCCAATTCTAGATGGGGAAAAAGCTTTTAAGCTTTATGACACCTATGGCTTTCCATTAGAACTTACGCAGGAAATACTAGAAGAAAACGGTTGCTCCGTTGATGTAGAAGGTTTTAATGAAAATATGCAGCAGCAAAAGCAAATGGCAAGAGCCGCCAGAAAATCGGAAGATGAAGAAGGCTGGGCAGAAGATGAA
>JAENWI010000477.1 GCA_016650115.1 Peptostreptococcaceae bacterium
AGAATATAACGGGCCGGAAATAAAGCTGATGGAAGTTTGCGGCACTCATACAGCAAGTATTTTCAAGAGCGGAATAAGAAGCTTGATTTCACCTGAAATAAAACTTATATCAGGGCCAGGTTGCCCTGTTTGTGTGACACCTACCTCATATATTGATAAATGTATAAATTATGCAATGATGGAAAATCACGTATTGGTAACTTTTGGGGATATGATTAAAGTGCCGGGTGAAAAAGCAAGCTTGTCTAGTGCCAAAGGTGAGGGAGCAAAGGTCGAAATCATGTATTCCCCTTTTGAAGTCTTAGAAAAAGCAATAGCAAACCCTAATATTACTTATGTGATTGCAGCTGTAGGTTTTGAAACAACTGCCCCCATCTACGCCCTTGTCATTGAAGAGGCAATGGAAAAAAAGATCGGAAATATAAAACTTTTAACGTCTCTTAAAACAGTGATACCAGCACTTGAATGGATTTGTGAGAATGAAGAGGGAATTGACGGTTTTATTTGTCCAGGCCACGTGAGCGTAATTATTGGCAGTGAGGCTTACTCAGAACTGGCAATGAAATATAACCGGCCTTTTTCAGTAGCTGGATTTGAACCGGAACATATTTTAGCGGTAATATATGATTTAGTGAAGCAGATTGAACAAAATAGAAAAAACGGGATGCTTAGTAGCAATGACCCCAAAAATGAGGAAACGGTTCATAATTTATACAAAAACGCTGTTAAAACGGAGGGGAATCGAAAGGCCATTGGCGTATTGAATAAATATTTTGATGAGGGGCCTGCCATGTGGCGGGGGCTGGGTATAATTGAAGGGTCAGGCTTGTATTTAAAGAAGGAATATGAGAAATACGACGGAGGAAGCAAAGGGCTTGATTTAGATAAGGAGCTTCCTGAAGAATGCTGCTGTGGGCAGGTCATTGTGGGTAGACTAAATCCCAACGAATGTCCTCTTTTTGGAAAAGCCTGCAATCCAACAAACCCATATGGACCTTGTATGGTTTCATCTGAAGGGGCTTGTGGAATCTGGTACAGAAACATTTAGAATGAAATGAAAACATTTAAGATACAATAAAAAAGCTTGGAAGAAAAAAATACTTAGGAGAAAAAAATGAAAATTACGATGGCACATGGCAGCGGGGGCAAAGACTCGGCAGAATTAATGACAAAGATATTTGGAAAACATTTTTCCAATGAGATTTTAGA
>JAENWI010000145.1 GCA_016650115.1 Peptostreptococcaceae bacterium
ATAAATTCTTTATTCATTTTTTCCCCAATTCCTCCTTTAAAAAGCTACTACTAGTTTTGTTTTTGCAACAGCCTCTAAAGGTAATTCTATATTTTTACCTGCACCGTCTCTAACAACTATATTATTATTTATAAGACCAACCAACTGGCCCGAATAAACCTTTTTCCCATCAATCGCCTTATATAAAGTAATTTCTACTTCTTTACCGGCAAACTTTGTATAATCTTTCTCGAACAGCAATGTTCTGTCTAATCCTGCAGAAGAAACCTCCAAATAATAGTTTTGCTCGATCGGATCAATCTCATCCATCTTTTCGCTTAAATACCTGCTTACTTTTTCACAGTCATCAATACTAATATATTGTTCTTCCTCTCCAACAGGCAGTTTATCAAGATAGACCCTTAAAAACCAGTCTTTTACCTCTTTCACAAACTCTACATTGTATAATTCGTACCCATTTTCCTCTAAGAATCCTTCTAGTAATTCGGCTATAGTATCTTTAATTTTCTTCTTCGCCATCTGCATTCACCCTTATTATTTCCCTATTACAATAGTGAAAGAGTGGGCTTCCCCACTCTTTGCTACTTACCGAAATTTAATTTCTACTTAAATATATCATAAAACTTCATAAATTACAAGTTGTTTTCGATTATTTCCATCGCCTTTTCAGGATTATTTATCTTCATGATCAGTCTTGCCGTCCCGCCGTTTGAGTATCCATACATATAGGAAACATCAATGCCATTATTCGTAAGTGTTTTTAAGGTTTCATGAAGAGCTCCCGGGATATCAGGGCATTGTATAGAAACAACATCTGTCGTTTTTACCGTGAATTCCGCCGCCTTTAGTGCCTCAAGCGCTTTCTCATGATCGCTTACGATCATTCTCATAATGCCATATTCTTCAGTTTCCGCTATACTCAGTGCAGAAATATTAATATTGTTTTTTGCCAGTATATCTGTAAGCTCTTCCAGTCTTCCACTTTTGTTCTGTAAAAAAACAGTCAATTGCTTAATGATCATCGCTTCAGGCCTCCTTAAATCTTTCTCTTATCAATAACTCTTTGTGCTTTACCCTCGCTTCGGGCTATGGTTTTATGCTCCACAAGATTAATAATAACACTTATTCCTAAAATGCTTTCAACCTTACGCTTTATCTTCTGTCGTACTTTATTTAATTCTACCATTTCATCACTGAAATATCTATCATCAATTTCCACCTGGATTTCCAGAGTATCCATGGTGCCGACTCTATCCACAACCAGCATATAATGCGGTTTTGCTTCTTCAATTTCCAGTAATGCGCTTTCAACCTGTGACGGGAATACGTTAACGCCCCTGATGATAAGCATATCATCAGATCTTCCCTGTATCTTAGACATTCTTACATTGGTTCTGCCACATTTGCAGGCATCGTAATTCAAACTGGCGAGATCTCTGGTTCTATATCGAAGGAGAGGCATGGCTTCCTTTGTAATCGTGGTAAATACCAGTTCTCCAATAGTCCCCGGGTTCTCAGCTTTCAGGGTTTCAGTATTTAATATCTCTGGATAAAAATGATCTTCAGCGATATGCAAACCGTCCTGCATTTCACAGCTGCAGGAAACTCCTGGCCCGATAATCTCACTTAATCCATAAATATCATAAGCTGTAATATTCAGCCCTGCCTCGATTTTACTTCTCATTTCATTGCTCCATGGTTCGGCGCCAAAAATTCCGATTCTTAATTTCAAATCCTTTTTATCTATTTTCGCTTCGTCGATGGCTTCTGATAGATAAGCTGCATAGGAAGGCGTACATGCTAGCACAGTACTCCCAAAATCCTGCAGTAAATCCAATTGTTTGCTTGTATTTCCGCCTGAAACAGGAATAACTGTGGCCCCAAGTTTTTCAGCGCCATAATGCATGCCAAGACCACCTGTAAACAGCCCGTAACCATAAGCTATTTGAACAATATCTTCTTTCGTGACCCCT
Organism: Peptostreptococcaceae bacterium; assembly: GCA_016650115.1. Taxonomy (GTDB): domain Bacteria; phylum Bacillota; class Clostridia; order Peptostreptococcales; family Anaerovoracaceae; genus JAENWH01. The sequence goes on from JAENWI010000145.1 coordinate 1,974, forward strand.
GTGCAGCAATAGGCTCTGGCAACCACCTCGGAAAACATGTCTATATCTTTTCTACTGTACCCGACAACTATTGATTTTCCAGTTGTACCAGAAGACGCATGAACCCTAACAATTTCACTTTTAGGCACTGCAAAAAGGCCAAATGGATAATTCTCTCTTAAATCATTTTTCGTTGTGAATGGTAGCTTTTCAATGTCCTCGATGTTTTTAACATCACCAGGCTCCAGACCTGTTTCCTGCATCTTTTTTCTGTAAAAAGGAACATTATGGTAAACATTCTTTACAACATCTATTAATTTTTTACTTTGATCAGCCTTTCGCTCATCTCTACTCATACATTCTTTTGGTTCATTCCAAATCATATTCATATCTCCCTTTCAAAATCATTAAAGTTCTCTGATAATCTCAACGCCATTTTTCTCTAGGAGCTCCTGTGCTTTTTCCTTGTCATTTACTTTCAGTACAAAAAGCTGAGATCCATCCTCTCTGACCAGGAAACTGTAAATATAATCTATATTTATATCATTGTCACCAAGCAATGTGAAAATATCATTCAGACTGCCTCTTTTGTCTTCAGGATTTATAGTTAAAATGTCACTTAATTTTGATACAATACCTTCCTTTGCAAGGGCTTCAACAGCCTTTTCCGGCTCGCTGACAACTGTTCTTAAAATTCCATAATCAACTGTATCATAAACCGAAATGGCTCTGATGTCTATTTCATGCTCCCGAAATATTCTTGTTACGTCTGCTAAAGTGCCTTTTTCATTTGCCACAAATATTGATAATTGTTTGATTCCCATTACTTATCCTCCCTCATGTCAATGACTCTTTTCGCTTTTCCTTCAAATCTTTGAAGGGTTCTGGGCTGCATCAGGTTTACCTTTGCATCAATTCCAAGCACCGTTCTAAGTTTATGCTTAATTGTCTGATTCAAATTTTCAAGCTTTCCAAAGGAATCCAGATAGTTTGCATCGATTAATTCAACATCCACTTCAATTCTATCCAGGTATCCCTGCTTAAATACTTTAATCTGATAATGGGGACCAATTCCGTCCACATTAAACAATACCTCTTCAATCTGAGCCGGAAATACATTCACGCCGCCAAGAATCAGCATATCATTAGAACGGCCTGATATTTTAGCCATTCTCACCGTTGTTCTACCACAATCACATTTATCATAATTCAACGATGTAATATCACTCGTTCTGTACCTGATAATAGGAAGTGCTTCTTTTGAAATAGTCGTAATAACAAGTTCGCCGACAGCTCCCTCAGGTAATACTTCTCCTGTGTCAGGGTTTATTATTTCTGGAATAAAATGGTCTTCATTGATATGCATTCCCTTAAGAGCAAGGCATTCTCCAGACACTCCCGGACCAATCAGTTCGCTCATTCCATAATTCTCTGTAGCTAAAAGTCCCCAGGCGCCATTGATTTCCCTTCTCATGGCCTCGGTTGAGCCTTCCCCGCCGAAAAGTCCCCACTTTAAGAACAAATCTTTTTTAGGGTCAACGCCCATCTCTCTCGCAATTTCTGCCATATGCAATGCATAGGAAGGGGTGCTGATCAATGCTGTTGTATGAAAGTCCTTCATAATCATGATTTGTTTTTCTGTATTGCCACTGGACATGGGAATGACTGCCGCGCCAATGTGTTCCAGTCCCTGATGCAGACCAAAAGCCCCGGTGAACAATCCGTATCCAAAAGAGATCTGAGCCACATCCTCATCTGTTACGCCGGCCATGGTGACTATGCGGGCAATCATTTCACTCCACATTGTCATATCATTTTTTGTATATCCCACAACTGTTGGTTTTCCTGTAGTTCCTGAAGATGCATGGAACCTGACAATCTGCTTTTGAGGTACAGCAAACAACCCAAAGGGGTAATTATCTCTGAAATCCTTCTTCTCTGTAAACGGCAGTTTTGACAAATCATCGACGGATTTTATGTCCTCAACAGAAACCCCATGCTGATCAAATTTATTTTTATAATGAGGCACTTTTTCATAAACACGTTTTACCGTATCAACTAATCGTTCACTTTGCACTTTCCGAAACTGCTCTCTGTCATAAGTTTCACATTCGCTCCAAATATCATTTTCCTGCATATTCCCTCCAATTAATTCTCAAACTATCTATATTCTTCTCTTTCAACTTTGTTCCATTTGTTTTTATAACTTTTGTATTTTATCATAGCATAGATTCGAATGATATTACACATTTGTCTGTAAAATAATGGCTCAAATATTGAAAAAATCAATAAAACAAAAGCATCTCTATTACTTTTCTTCTTATTTAATGTATACTTTTCTATCATTGATGCTGAAATTGTCACTGTAAAACTGTAAACTAAAATAATAACAATCAGAAGTAAAAAAATCCATGGATTAAAAAGTCCAAAAACAACTGCCAATGAAATCACAAGATAC
>JAENWI010000280.1 GCA_016650115.1 Peptostreptococcaceae bacterium
AAGATCGTCAAACGAATTCTGCATTGGTGATACCAGCCCATTTTTCACATCATTTTCTGCTTCTGCAAGTGTTTTGAGTAGCTCCAGTTCAGATTTCATTTGATAGTAATCCTGTAATCCAAGAACTGCTGTGTCACCCCTTCCATTTACGGTAATAATAACTGCCTCCCTTGTTTCTTTGCACTGCTTGGAAATTTCATTATAATGATTTCTTAAATCTGCTGACGGTCTGATTGCTGATTCCATGGTATCACCTCTCGTATAATATGTTATGTAATCAAGTTTTGTAGTTGTTTGCAAAACTATTTTCTATAGTCATACCATATCATAATATGACTATTTTATCAAATGATTATTCTTGAGTTTCATACTCCTAAAATGATTTCCTAAATTCTTCATAAGTTAACTGATTTGGATTCGGGAGGACTATTACCAATGCGGAATTTATTACTGCATTAGACAGAATGTTTGGGTGGGAACTTATTACCAAAAATGAGCCGTAAAGCCCCTCGCTTTAGCCATGGGGATGTAAGGCTCATTTTTGGTAAGATAATACGTTATCATTGTTTCATATTATTCCAGTACTGATAACCAAAGTTTTCCAGATTCTGCAACCAATTCTGAAATCAATTCAATAAAAGGCCCATAATTCATTGTTGTATGCGCCAAATCAATAACTTCATAATATTTCGCACGATTCTCATTCTTGATTATAATCGGCGTGTACCCACTTTTCATCAGTTCAAAGTTCAACAGCAACCGTGAAGTTCTGCCGTTTCCGTCTATGAACGGGTGGATTTTCACGAACTCCCCATGTAAAAGTGTCGCCCTCACAACGGGATGATAATTTTGCCAATCGTTTTGATATTCTGCAATGAGCTTTTGCATCAAATAGTTAATTTCATAATGCTTGGGAGGTATATGCTTCGCACCGCTGATGACCACATTTTCAGTTCGGTATTTCCCCGCATTCTGATTATCAATTTCTTTCAGGATCAATGCATGAATATTTTTAATATTCCATTCAGAAAGCGGTTCTATGTTAGAAGCCAAATCTTCGACAAACAGTATGGCTTCGCGATGATTGATGGTTTCCAAATGTTCGACAATGCTTTTGCCGCCAATCGTAATCCCCTCAAGCACCACCTTTGTTTCGGACAGGGTCAGCGTGTTTCCTTCAATCGCATTACTGTTATATGTCCATTCAACAATTAGTTTTTCATGGAGAGAATCCGCAAGTCTTTTAGTAAATGGACGGTGGCGGTCAATAGCTTTCTTCAGTGAATCAACATAGCTGTAATCATATTCCAAACCTAAATAGATTTTTTGATTTCGTTCCCTTGCATCCGCCGGTTGAACAGCATCCGCTAGTACAGCCCAGTTTCTGCCGATTTTCACTGCCCCCTCAATCCGCCCTTCACTGCATAATACTCGGATTCTGCGGTCACTTATTTTCCATTTTTCACTGGCTTCTTTGATACTTATATATTTCAACTCAATCACCTCATAAACATTATAAACCGATATTAGAACATTATCAACATCATTCCGGTATCGGTATAAAGTATTTTACATCTATGCCCCGGTATTATTTTTCGTTAATCCGTTACCACTCTTTCCCTAAAACCTTTTCAACAAATACCCTGGCAATCTCTGGATCAAACTGAGTGCCGGAACATCTCCTTATTTCATTTGTGGCTTCTTCTTCACTCAAAGCTTTACCATAAATCCTATTACTAATCATAGCATCATAAGAATTTGCAACGGCAATAATCCTTGCCTGCAATGAAATTTCTTTGCCCTTAAGACCCCTCGGATATCCTTTCCCATCCCATCTTTCATGATGTTCAAGAATATCCTCTGCCATTAAAACAAATTCCTTGACCGAGCTTAATATTCGATACCCTGTTTCAGGGTGTCTCTGCATTCTTTCCCATTCATCTTCGCTCAGCTTTTGGGGTTTATTAAGAATTTTTCCGTCAATTTCTATTTTCCCTATATCATGCATTAGTCCAGTTATTTTAATCTGATAAACATCTTTCTCACTAAAATCCATCTTGGTTGCAATAGCTTCACAGAATTCACTAACTTCTATAGAATGCGACTTCTCTATGATGCTTTTTTTGTATAGTGTCTTCAT
>JAENWI010000432.1 GCA_016650115.1 Peptostreptococcaceae bacterium
CTATGACTGGAAGCCAGAGGTCCATCTTGAGACGATGTTCTCCACTGTCGAAAGTGGTGGCTATCTCCTAAGGTCTAAGATACGCTCAGCCATCGAGTATCTTGATCAGTTGCTTCTGTATGGTGATGTGGGTAAGAGTACTTTTGCCCAGCTAAGCCAGGAGAGCTTTGCTGAAGATGCACAGAGTAATACCCCTGTAGAGGCTGAGTAGATAAAGAGAAAAGACAACGAATACAAAGAAGATAGAGAGAGGTGCCCCAGCTAGGAAAGCTGGGGTGCTTTAATTAATCTCTTCTTCTATCCAGAAGGAATCGTTTCTCCAATTATCCGGGAATCCCATTCTTTTTTCATCAATTTTATATTTTGAAATTAGTTGGACCAATTCTTTTTTCCAATTATATTTGCTACAAATATTGGACAATAAATAATCAATTATAAGTAAGGTGTTAAAAACTCTACGTTCATTTCTAGGGTCATCTTTTTCTGGGTTCTCCGGAAGCGAAATCCAACGTCCTTTTATATCATCCCTGATGCTTAATGCTTCTTTAGGGGTGTGTACAAATCTTCTATTCCATAATCGCGCGTGATGTGCACAATAATTACGCACATTAGAAAGGTGGTTCAACCATGAAATTAATATCTCTGGTTGAATCCCATATTTTCTACTTATTGATTTTTGCATAGATTGGTCTTTAATGTTCTTATAGAATAATGAGACTTTGCCGAAAGACATTAGCTCTGTTACTGCCCATATAGGAAATATTTCACATGAATATGTTTCTCGCAAATGAATAGCAAACTGCTCTTTTGATACAGAGCATATTTGCTTGAGTTCCTTGATATTTTCTTCCCAACACATCTGGCTAAATTTAAAATTATTTTTTTTGAGTGGAAACGACCCATAGTGATGAGATAAGGAATATGTGAATTGAGTCTTGAAAGATATTTCTATTCGTTCAAGTGCATGAAGAATCAGTTCTCGGAATTTTCGATCAAATCTATAATCACGCCAGATGTTAGAAAAAGTTGTATCAGGTAGAAAACAATGTTCTTGCTTGTTCTTATCATAATAAGTAAACCAATAGGCTTCTAATCTGTAGTAGTTAATATGTTCAATCAGATTAAGTGCTGCGTAACTATCCTCAAAAATCATTCCTCTGCTTTCTAAGAGCCGTATTTGATCTTTATATGATAACGGAGGTTTCGTGTATGCTTTGAGTGGTTGTTGATGATATTCCGATGTGTCCAATCCATTGCTTGTAACCATATTATCCCACAAATGAGTAGCCCGCCTATTTGAGGGACGTATTGCTACGGCTAACCTTGGCGGGC
>JAENWI010000494.1 GCA_016650115.1 Peptostreptococcaceae bacterium
GCACAGAAACCCATTGGTCTGCATCAAAATCGGTAGGATTAAAGAGCTCCGGCGATTCATCACCAAAACCCCATTCCTTATCGGTAAATGTGTTCATGGTGAAATGGATAAATGCGTTCATCTCCATGTTATGCCAATCCAATTGTTTTTGGCTCGGAACCGGGCCAATGGCAGCAGGAGGTGCAATCTTGGTCGTTTGACACGCTGTAGCAATCAGGATTAAAATGAAAATACTTAATTTACTGAAATCTGACTTTTTCATTGATTCAGGACTTTTAATTGGTTTAACTTTATTTTACCGGCGTAAATTCGAAACTGACAGCCGGGTATTTTGTGTGTTTGGAACGAAATGATTTTGGAATTGAGACAACAACTTCATTGTTTTCAATTTTCCATTTTACGTTCTGATTGGCTGAAAGTAAAATGATATCCGTTCCTTTTTCGGGCAAATTTCCTTTCCAACTGATTGTTGATGGAATTGTTGAATTCTCGTCCAAACGGGCAATGGCATAAATCTTTCCATCTTTTCCTGAAGTGAAGAATATATCCTTATCATTAAAAAAAGCGGTGATTCGGGTGTTATAAATGGCTTTACCATTTTCGTCAAGCCAGTCACCAATTTCTTTCATCAGGCTTACAGCTTCCGGATCAAGAGTGCCGTCGGGTTTTGGGCCAATGCCCAGAAGTAAACTTCCGCCTTTGGCAACAATTTCAACCAAATCATGAATTACTTTGGTTGAAGTTTTATAGTTTTCATTGGGAACAAATCCCCAGTTATTTCCCAGGGTAATGCAACTTTCCCACGGATATGGAAGTTGTGTTTCAGGAATACTACGTTCAGGTGTCTGGTAATTTTCGTACGGACCATGAACTGTCCTGTCAACAATGAGTAATCCCGGTTGCGCTTCACGCGCCATGGTTGCAATCTTTGGCATATCAACCTGCTGATCCCATTCCGGAATTGGTGCCCCCCAAGACAGAACTTCCTCATTGACGGTTTCACGCGGCCGAACCCATCCAC
>JAENWI010000191.1 GCA_016650115.1 Peptostreptococcaceae bacterium
GATAATGGGATTTATGAGGAAGGAGTTGCAAGTGCACCTCAGAACTTTACCAACTTGCTTTTGGGTTATTATGCAGCAGGTCAAAATTGTGGCATCAATGTATTGTGCAATGCAGCAAACGTTGATTTAAAGGCTGTGGATATGGGTGTCATCGGCAAGGTGGATAGTCCAAATATCTTGGATTATAAGTTGATGGAAGGTACCAGGAATTTTGCAAATGAACATGCAATGCCAAGAGAAATTGCGGAAAAGGCAATCGAAATTGGAATTTCTCTTGCAAAATATGCCTATGACAATGGCTATGAAATCATAGGTACTGGCGAAGTTGGCATCGGTAATACCTCGAGTTCCTCGGCTTGTACTATGGCGGCTTTAAACATCACTGCACATGAGGCAGTAGGCCGCGGCGCAGGGCTTTCGGATGAGGCATTTGAGCAAAAAAAAGAAGTATTAACAAAGGCTTTAACAATGCACGCACCCTTTGAAGATGAAATTGATATTGTTTCAAAGGTGGGTGGGCTTGATATTGCAGGTCTGACCGGACTTTTCATCGGTGCGGCAATTTATAGATTACCTATTGTTATTGACGGCTATATTTCAGCGGTAGCGGCATTGTTAGCCTATAAAATAAATCCCCTGACCAAGGAATTCATGATACCTTCACACCTTTCAGAGGAACCGGGCTATATAAAAATCATGGAATTCATTGGCTTAGAGCCACTTCTGAATCTTAAAATGCGTTTGGGCGAAGGCACTGGTTGTCCTCTTGCCATGCAAATTGTGGATGCTTCTTTAAAAATAATTAATGAAATGCTTTCTTTTGATGCAAGTGTTTTAGACGAGGAAAGCTATAAGAAAAATTTGGAAGGAAAATAAAATGATAGTAAATATGTTTTCTGCTGTCATCATTGCTTTTGCTTTTTTCACAATACTCCCAATGCCTAAACTGGAATGGACAGGCAAAAGAATGAACTTTGTTCCAATGATGATGCCGTTGGTTGGTTTAGCAAATGGTTTGTTGGCTTTTTTGCTTTATACATTGCTTTCCCCTGCTGAGGTTACTCCTTTTTTAAAGTCAGTACTAATGACATTATATTTTATTGTCTTTACTGGAGGGCTTCATCTTGACGGCCTTTTGGATACTGCGGATGCCTACTTTTCAAGGCAGGATAAGGGAAGAAAGCTTGAAATAATGAAGGACTCTTGTTTGGGAGCATTCGCAGCTATTACGCTGGCTTTTGTATTGCTTTTAAAAACCGCACTTCTTTTTGAACTTTTTTCAAGGGGCGTAAGTTTTGGAGTCTTTATTATTTTTATCCCTGTTATTTCAAGGCTTTTGCAGGCTTTCATGCTCTATAGTTTTCCATCCGCCAAAACTGATGGTTTAACTAAAATATTTGGCATTCTTAAAAAGAAAAACACCATTTTTATTTATATGATGTTTGCTATCGTTTGTGTTTTTCTATACTTTCTGTCAGGGGCAAGTGCTTTAATAATCCCCTTAGTAGCATGCATTTATTTAATGATATTTTATTATTCCTCAAAAAGACAATTCGGAGGAATAACAGGCGATTTGTTGGGAGCATTTTTAGAGATTTCAGAATTGTTAATGCTCTTTTCATTACTTTTTATATAGGATATATGGGGTGGTTATTATGATTTTTATTTTTGGTGGTCGATTCCAGGGTAAGCTTACCTTTGCAAAAGAAAAGTTTGGTGAGAACTTAACTGTATGCGATTTAAAGGAAAACAGCATCCAAAATGCTTTCAACTTTGATATCATTGTAAATATCGAAAAAGGCATCATGGAGCTTTTAAAAACCAATCAGAATCCCACCGAATTTTTTAGTGAAAATCTAAGTAAATTCGAAAATAAAATCATCATTGGAGATGAGATAGGATGTGGGATTGTTCCTATTGAAGAATTTGAGCGGCTTTGGCGGGACGAAACAGGTTGGGTGTATCAACTGCTTTGTAAACATGCAGAAGAGGTTTACAGAGTTTGGGCGGGTATAGGTACAAAACTATGAATAAGAAATTAGTTTTGTTTGATATTGACGGAACTATTGTCAGCTATAAAGAAAAAACCTTCATACCCCACTTAACCCTAGAGACCATTGATTTGCTTAAGAAAAAAGGTCATATCGTTGCCATTGCAAGTGGCAGAAGCCTTTGTACGGCAAAAGTTATTATGAATGAATTGAATATTCACAACGCAATTTTACATAATGGAGCACAGATTATAATAAACAATAAATCGGTTTTTGAAAAAAAAATAAACAAGGATATTGCAACAAACTTTTGTAGAATACTATCTGAAACCAAGCTTTGTGTTTTTGCTTTTGATGGAGAAAAAATATATGCACATAATATGACCGATGAATCAAAACAGTTTTTAGAGGAACAGGCAAAGCAAACAAATTATATTAAGCCATTAAAGGAAAATACCAATAGTTTGTTTTGCATCAATATATATGGGGAGCCAAGTCAAATACCCATAACTTTTGCTGATTATAATAATTTGATTTTTAATGACAGTTTATGTGAGCTTTCAGTAAAGGGTTTTTCAAAAGGAACCGCTCTTCTAACTTTATCTGAAGAGTTGAATGTGAATATTCAAGATACAATAGCGGTTGGCGACGGGCTTAATGATATTGATCTGCTAAAAGCATCTAAAATTGGTATAGCTGTCGGAAACGCATGCGATGAACTAAAGAAGATTGCGGATATGGTTACAATAGATATTGAGGACGGTGGAATTTATGAAGCCTTTCTGGCTTTAAAGTTAATATAGAAAACAGATGGGAAGTGATTATTTTGAATAAGGGTTTGGTTCACCTATATTTTGGTGATGGTAAAGGCAAAACCACTGCAGCAATCGGATTAGGGATTCGTGCCTGCGGCAGGGGCAAAAAGATACTTTTAGTTCAATTTTTAAAAGGCAACGATTCGGGCGAAATTTTATTTTTGGAATCTAATAATGCCTTTAAAATTTTAAAAGATAAGCCTGTAAAAAAGTTTATCCACTATATGAGTGAAGATGAAAAAGCTGAGGTGTTTATTTGTCAAAAGCGACTTTTTCAATCAGC
>JAENWI010000429.1 GCA_016650115.1 Peptostreptococcaceae bacterium
CAAATCCTCTAATTGCAAGCTCCCGTTTCCTCGTTCGAAGGTAAGCAATCCGGAATCATTCATTCCCAAAGGGGCAAATATATTTTCCATCACATATTCTTCAAACGACATCCCCGAAATCTGTGAAATGATTACCCCTAGCATCTCGTAACCTATATTACTGTATTGAAACTTGTCAGTCCCCGGTGCCCAAAGCATCCTTGTTTTACTGACTTCCGCAGATTCGATATACCTTCTGAGCGCGCCTGCATCAAACTCCGGCTTATCCCAACCGTAATCCTGTACATCGCCGAGCCCTGCCGTGTGAGAAAGCAAATCCTTCACCCGGATTTCCAGATGCCTTGAATCATCCATAAATAACCAGGGTAATATTTCAACCGCTTTAGTTTCTAAGCTTATTTTACCAGCTTCAATGAACTGCATGATGGCAGTCCCAACGAAAAGTTTTGTTACGGAAGCCATATGAAATATATGTTCTGGTTGTAATTTTTCTTTTGTAATGTAATCCTTATAGCCGACGGTGTTTTTATAATTCAAACCTTTATATTTATTTTTGCTGGTTTCGCCAATGGAAATTCCTACCGCCAAGCCAGGTAAATCCTGATAAAAAAGGGTTTCCTCCAAAAAAACATCCAACTTACTGTTAATCATATTCACTTTTCCTTCCAATTTCTATGAATTAATTATATAATAAATTTATAGATAGTTAAACCCGCTTTTAAAATTCCTATGATCTTGCCGTAGATTAGGCAAGATCAATTCTAAAGTAAAGGAGAATATAATGGAATATAGAAAATTTAAGAAAATCGACAAAGATATTTCCCTGCTGGGAGTTGGGACAATGAGATTCCCGGTCCTTACAAACGGCAAAATTGATGAACCTCAGGCGATTGCTATGATCCGAAAGGCTATTGACAATGGCGTGAATTATGTTGACACCGCTTATATGTACCACGATGGGAACAGCGAGGTCGTTGTAGGCAAGGCATTAAAGGACGGATATAGAGAAAAAGTCTTTTTGGCTGACAAAATGCCTTTGTGGTTTGCCAGTAATGAAGATGAAATGAAGGCAATTTTTGAAGAGCAATTCAAAAGACTTGATGTGGAATGCATAGATATGTACTTAGTTCATAATATTGCTTCCTCGACTTGGAAACTGGCGAAAAAATTCAATGTACTCCCTTTTTTAGAAGATCAAAAGGCAAAGGGAAGAATTAAGCATATCGGTTTTTCTTTCCATGATGAATTTGATCTGTTCAAAGAAGTGATTGACTCTTATCCATGGGAATTTTGTCAAATACAGCTGAATTATATGGATGCTGAGTTCCAGGCAGGC
>JAENWI010000186.1 GCA_016650115.1 Peptostreptococcaceae bacterium
ATTCAAGGACATATGTATCTAAAAAATTGCTTTTGATTGCATTCACAACAGGTACAGGCTCTAATTTTTCAGTCGATAGCATGTATTTTTCAAAATATCCGCTATCAAACTGTCTTTGCAGTTCTCTTGCTGAGTATCGTTCTTTAATGCTAAGTTTGATGTAGAATTCCCTTTCTTCATCAGATTTCGCTGTAGATAAAATAGCAAGATGATTTGACCAACTGATTTGTGTCAACAGTGTTGACACAAATTCATTGTCTTTATATGCTTCATAAAACTGCTTCATTCTATAAAGTCCTCTTCGGTTGAATCCCTTTATCTCAGGACAATTCTCAGAAATAAATGAAGCTAGTTCATCCACATATGAACTCCCCCACTTTTGACTCTCTATTTTATCAGAAACATATTTACCGACATTCCAATAAAGAAGAATGAGTTCTTCATTCACCTTACGAATTGCATTTTCCCTTGATTCCCGTATAAGTTCCACAACACCAATGAAATCCTTTGTGATATCATTCATTTGCAGCACCTCCCTTTCAAGTGGCAGTTATTAAGTATTTCTTAATGACTGAAATCGATTCAAGTTCATTATCATAAAATATTTTTTTGTATGCTGATTAATTGCAGAAACAGATACATCATATACCGTTGCAAGCATTTTCTGTGCAAGACAGACATTTTCTTCCTCATAACACATTTCAAGAATTTGGCGGTCATCACCAGTTGCTGCAATGAATGTTAGATATTCTGCTGCACTCGAACGGATGTTAATTTCATTATTTTTTTTCTTCGCCATAAGTTTTATCCCCTCCACTTTGCATTCGTATTTTCTATCCACTTATGTGGTGCCGTTATTAATCACAATAAATATTTCCTTACCATATATTATATCGAACATTTGTTCTTTTATCAAGCAGTAATCTCATTTTCTTCCGCACATTTTCCCCTACTTTTCGACAAACCCGTAGCTTTTTCGAATCCACAAATCCCTTCCTCTACCTGCCTTTTACGCCCAAACTGCGTCACCAGGCCCTAGCTGATAATTCAACAAACCCGTCGAATTCGACGGGTTTAAAATCCTGATTATTTAACTTTCCTACACTCAAACTCCCAAACAACCTTCTCCTTCGGATACTTCGTGCAAACATACTCCCTAAGTTCACCAATCTCCAATCCTTCAAAACTCGACCGAATCAACTCCTCATCAAAAAATCGTTTCTTCACACCGTCCTTCAAGAACAATCCCTGCTGGATTTCCTCCCCCTGACCAGCGCCATGGTTCATATCTTTATCCGAATTTACCCTGCAGATCAATCGTCCCCCTGACGTTAGCACTCGGCCGATTTCCGCCACAATATCTCCCATTTCATCATCGTCAAAGTAATGCAGACATAAGTCCGCAATAATAACATCCACCGCCTCAGCCTCAAATGGGAACCCCTCAGTCATATCAAATTGGAACGTATTCACCAAAGGGTAATACTTACATATTTTCTCAATCGCCTCATCAGAAAAATCGCAACTAAGAAGCCGCGCAGGTAAATTAACCAAATATCCAGTGTCATCCCCCAGCCGCAGCCAAGCTCAACAATGAATTGCCTCGATTCAAGCAACTCCAAATTATATTTATCCAACCAGCCATCATAACTAGACTCCGCTGGATCTAAATTCTTTATAATATCATCCCAATATTGTTTTTTCTGTTGCATTCTTCACTCCTTAGATTTTTCAATAAAATGCGGCTGTTTTAGTAATTGTCCGCATTTCATTTAATTTTACCATCTATCTTACCAACTAGGGGACAAACTGTCCCCTAGTTGACGTTTAGCAATTTTAAAAAAACGCCAATTTCAGCTCAATCCCTTCCAATGTCTGCTTCCTCCGTCCAAAGTGCGCCACCAGGCCCTAGCTGATAATGCCATATTTCTGGCTAATATGTAATACAATCTTTTGCAGTGTATCCTTATATCCCAGGTTCAGCTTGTATTCCGCCACCATATACCAGGCCGTGGCAATCATATCATTGACCAGCTCTTCAAATTTTAATTTTTTCTTTCCAAGTACAACAAAATGAATAATACTCTTAAACTAGAACAATTTATAGCTTAGCGTAATATACTGGTCGCTCAATACTTTTTCGAGAATTCGAACATCAAATTTGTCGTTTTGGGGTAGGTTAATCATGAAGACCCTCCAAATCTTTTGGCGTTGGAATACCGGTCTGTTGTGTTTGTTACATTTAATGTCTGAGACCGCTACATACATATTAAAATAGTTGTCCCATATCTCAAGGCAGAGGGTGTCGTCTGGTCCTCTCATGTTTGTCTCCTGTTAATGTGCCCTTTCGATATATAAATCTATTGTTTTGCACCACTAGGCCCTAGCTGATAATTTATCATTTCTCGCTTATATTTAAATATTGAGCAACTTCTAAAAGATTCCTCGTTACATCTTCAAAACTGATATCAATCGCATAATGATTATCTTTTTGATAGTTAATCCAAATCTTTTCTAGCGCAGGCTCTTCTCGAATCTCTTCACAAATCTCCTGCCACTCAGAAAGGAGCCCCGTTGAACCTCTTTTCTTCGCAGTATTTTCTACTGCACGAATAAAATTATTCTTCTGTATTTCTAAAATTCTACTCTTGAATAGAATATATAGATCATAAAAATCTCTAGCTCTTGTCGTTCCAATATTTCTTCGAATAATCGTCTCGTATTTTTCTGCTAGAATCGTCTCAAGATTATAAGCCATCACATTTATAACTTTATCCTCAAAAAGTAGTTTAAATGAGTAGTCTATTGCTGACGGTGTTATAATATCTCCTGTTGTTATGTCAATTTTCATAGGTGCATTGATTTTCCCGTATGACGCCTTCAAGTGTACACGAAAGTTGTTATATGAATCTTCTTCTCTAATTGGCTCCATCTTTTGAAGAATAAATTCTATGCCATCTCCAACATCTACTTGAATCAATTCTAGGATTGCATCTCGAATGATTTCTTCTTCCATTGGTATTCCCCTTACAGTAGCATCCATATCTAATGTACTTCTGCTTTCGACACCAATCATGGATGCAATTAGAAGACCACCTTTTAATACGAAATTGTCTTTGTATTTTGACAAGGATAATCTTTCCAAAATTCTTTCGAACAAATACATCTGTAGCACTTCTTGTGGCTTTAAGTTTTTATTCTTTGCTATATTGCGTATTGTG
>JAENWI010000142.1 GCA_016650115.1 Peptostreptococcaceae bacterium
AACAGGTGTAGCAAGATCTTTTGAGTAACAGGAGTTATATGATTTTTTGAGTAATTTAAATAATTAAGGAGGAAGTTATTATGATAAATAAAGCCGGTAGAGAAATACCCCAATTTATTGATGACTATAAAGATGTTTCCCCTTACGCTGGCGCTTTTGAAAGTTTGGGTGAACGGATTAAAACAACAGCAAAAATAAAAAGCTTTGTACCTGGAAGTAAAAAACTCCTGGCTACAATCGATGAAGCTATAGAAAAGACAGGTCTTAAAGATGGGATGACGGTATCCTTCCACCATCATCTGCGTAATGGCGACCAGGTTGTAAACTTGGTAATGGCAGCAATCGCCGCCAAAGGGATTAAGGACATCCACATTGCAGTTTCAGGTATTTTTGCAGTACACGAGCCGCTGGTAAAGATGATGGAGGATGGCGTGGTGACAAAAGTTACCACAAGCACTTTCAATCCTGGTCCCGTTGCAAAGGCAATTACAGCTGGGAAACTGAAAAAACCTGCTGTTTTGATGAGTCATGGGGGCAGGCCAAGAGCTATTGAATGCGGGGAGCTTCACATTGATGTGGCTTTCATTGGGGCACCATCCTGCGATGAATATGGAAACATGAATGGTACTCATGGAAAATCTGCCTGTGGTTTTCTGTCATATGCATATGCGGACGCCATGTATGCGAACAACGTTGTGGCCGTTACAGACACTCTTGTTCCATACCCATGCTGCCCTATTGAAATCAGCCAGGAAAAGGTTGACTTTGTAGTACAGGTGGAATCTATTGGTGATCCTAAAGGAATTGTATCAGGGACTCTGACAATTACAGATGATCCTATCAGACTTAAAATTGCTGATGATACTATAAAACTCGCAGATGCAGCCGGATATATCAAAAATGGCATGTCATTTCAGACTGGAGCCAGCAGCACGGCACTTGCTGTAGCGGCTGGTGTGCGTGAAATAATGAAAGAAAGAAAAATTGTCGGTTCATTTGGTCTTGGAGGCATCCATAGTTATTTTGTAAAAATGCTGGAAGAGGGATTGTTCAAAAATCTTTTTGATACTCAATGCTTTGATATTGAAGCTATCAGATCAGCTGCCAAAAATGAAAAACATATGGGCATCAGCGGATCTCAGTATGCAAATCCACACAATCGCGGCAGTGTAGTAAATAACCTGGATTTGGTCATTCTTGGTGCGACAGAAATAGATACAGATTTTAATGTAAATGTAATAACAGGTACCAATGGAGTTATCATGGGTGCTTCCGGCGGACACAGCGACTGTGCTGCGGGTTCCAAAATGGCTATCATTGTGACCAACCTGACTAGGAAGAACTTCTGCATTGTTCGGGATAAGGTTACTACCATTACAACACCAGGTGAGACGATTGATGCTGTAGTTACCGAGTACGGCATTGCCATAAATCCACGCCGAAAAGACCTTCTTGAAGCAGTGAAAAATTCAGATCTTCCAATAATTGATATTCATGACTTGAAAACACTTGGGGAAAGTCTTGTAGGAGAACAGACCAATTGTCAGGTGACGGATAAAATTGTAGCTGTGGTGGAATATCGTGACGGAACAGTAATTGATACGGTGAAAATGCCGTTATAAGTTTATATAGGAAAATGGAGGAAATTTTTATGAAAGTTATCAGATCCAGTTTTTACATCCCGGCAAATAATCAGGTGTTTGTTGACAAATGCGCAAAATATGGTGCAGACAACATCACTTTTGACGTTGAAGACGCAGTGCCCCAAATGAAAAGGCTAATGGACGTAAAATAGCTGCAGCAAGTATTGCAAAGGCAGGCGTTAATGGAGCAGAAGTTTATGTTCGAATAAACGGATGGCATACTGAGTACACCAATGATGATCTGGAAGCTGTTGTAGTTACCGGACTTGATGGTATTACCCTGCCAAAGACACGTAATGCGGATGACGTAAAACGGCTTGACTGGAAAATCAGTGAGTTGGAAGATCGTAGAGGGATTCCAGCTGGAACCGTTAAAATAGCAGTTCTTCTTGAAACCGCTGAAGGCATTATGAATGCTTATTCCATCTGTACTGCCAGCCCTCGTATTGTGGCTGCTTTCTTTGGGGCTGTCGACTATTGCTGCGATTTGCGTATTGTACGTACTAATCTGGGAGCTGAACAGAAGATTGCCAGAACAATTGTGGCCATCGCTGCACGTGCGGCCGGTATTGTTGCCCTTGACGCTCCTTTTGCTGATTACTCCAATATGGATGATTTCAAGCAGAACACAAGTGATGGACGAACAATGGGATTTGAAGGTCGTATGATCATTCACCCAAGTCAGATTCCAGTTGCTCATGAAATTTATTCACCAACTGCTGACGATATCGCAGATGCAAAAAAAGTGAAGCAGTACTTTGAAGATGAAGGTCTTGCAAAAGGCTTGGCTGCAGTTCCAATGGACGGCAAGATGGTGGATACACCAGTTTATCAGAGTGCGCTGAATGTTCTGGAGTTCTATGCAGCAATTCAGGAACAAGAGGCAGTAAGCAATAAAAAATAAGATTTAGGAGATTGATATGGAAAATAAAAGAATGGTAATGATCCCCGGACCTACACCTGTAGTTAAGAGCATACAGGATCAAATGGGAAGGGAAGTGCAGGCTTTTGGTGATCCGCGTTTCGTTGCGGATTACAAAGAAGTAATCCATGATCTTAGAACCATTGTTAACTGCTCCGGGCAGGTGTTTTGTGTTGCCGGTACAGGTACGCTGGCAATGGAAATGGCGATTTCCAACTCTACCAAGAGGGGAGACCGTGTACTTCTTATCAGTCATGGCTTTTTTGGAGACAGATTTATTGAAATATGTCAGAACAAGGAACGCGACCTGGATGTTTTAAAAGCTGAATGGGGGAAAATCATACCTGTTTCAGAAATTGAAGAAAAATTGAGTACAAAAAAATATGCTGCAGTTGTTGTGTCACATGTTGATACAGCAACAGGAGTGAAAGCGCCAATTGAAGAAATTGGCGAATTGATGAAAAAGTATCCGGACACTCTGTATATTGTGGATGGTGTTGCGGCTACCATGGGTGAATATACGGATTTTGACGGTATGAACATTGACATACTGTTTACAGCATCACAGAAAGCCTTTGGGGTATCCCCAGGGCTGCTGATGCTTTGGGCAAGTAAGAAAGCAATGGATCGAAGAGAGGCATTGGGTACCATATCTGAATATT
This sequence comes from Peptostreptococcaceae bacterium, assembly GCA_016650115.1. GTDB lineage: Bacteria > Bacillota > Clostridia > Peptostreptococcales > Anaerovoracaceae > JAENWH01. The sequence continues at coordinate 3,228 of JAENWI010000142.1, forward strand.
ACTGTGATTTCAATAAATGGCTTCCCATAATGCTTGATCCGTCCAAGTACTTTGCCACCCCGGCGGTCAATCTTATATGGGCATTGAAAGAGTCAATCCGCATTATTAAAGAAGAAGGACCCGGAGCACGCTATGAACGTCATCTGAAAAATGCCAGTGCCATGCAGAAAGCCCTTGAAGCCCTTGGGTTTGGTCTTCTGGCAGAGGCAGGCCACCGAGCTGTGACATTATCTAATATTATTTACCCTGAAGGAATAAATGATGCTGATTTCCGCAGCACCCTCATGGAAGAGGGAATCATTGTTGCAGGCGGACTTGCTGCGTATGCGGGGAAGATGTTCAGGATAGGCCATATGGGTAATATTGACATTAATGATGAAGTGGCTGTTCTTGGTGTTATAGAGCGTACGCTTTACAAGACTGCAGGTATTGAAAAGTTAGGTGTCGGAGTTGCTGTTTATATGAAGGAAATGATGAAATAAAATAGCCATTCGCCTTATATTCCCAAAATAACTTAATCAAATAACAAAAAATAAAAAGGTTTATATCAGAATTACTCTGGTATAAACCTTTTGCCTGTTAAAAATTTAATGTTGCAAAATTTTATTGTACGATATATTATCATAATGTATAGATTTGTGTTAAATGGTATCTAAACCTGTCGAAAATAAGGGGAATGTATTATGGATAGTATGTTATGGGATTTAGCTCTTAATATTGGTATGTTAGCGCTTATCGCCAACCTGCTCACAAAAGTTAAATTTGTGCAGGGGTTGCTGATTGATAGAAGAGGAAGCTTAATCAGAAAAACCTCACTTGCAGTGCTTATGGGAATGGTTTGCATATTCTCCACCACCAGCGGGATTCATCTTGAAAGCGTCATTGTGAATACAAGAGTTATTGGCGCTTTAACGGCGGGAATCATTGGAGGACCTTATGTGGGAATCCTTGCGGGATTGATTGGTGGAATCCATCGCTACTTTTACGATATAGATGGCTTTACCACCATAGCATGTTCGCTTTCTACATTTCTTGCCGGGATTATAGGTGCTGTTATTTCACCATATTTCAGAAGAGGTCACTGGAATATGTCCTTGATTTTCCTTGCAGCCGCCTTTTCAGAGGGGTTGCACATGATAATGATTCTTCTCATAAGCAGGCCTTTCGATATTGCATTGAGAACTGTGGAACTTATTGCATTCCCAATGATTCTTCTGAATTCTGTGGGTATGC
>JAENWI010000194.1 GCA_016650115.1 Peptostreptococcaceae bacterium
GTAAAAGAAGGCCGTTTCTACATCTTTATATAGAGATGGATCCCAATAATCTTCATTTAATAGCAGTCAATAAGCAGCTCATTAAAGAGCATTTGGAAGCTTACTTTAAATACTTTGATGCAGATTATAATGATTTGAAAAAAATGTTAGGGATAGATCCGCTACAGATAGACATTCTGAAGTGCGGAACTATTGATACTTATTTTGAACGGACAGGGAAAACTGTACGCAGAATGAATCCGTCAGATTTCGAAATTTTCGACCTTTTGGAATTCGATTCGTATAAATGTGAAGTTAAAAAAAGGGAGGACTTTGATGAATAGCGCCATACCTTTTATTTGGGTTCAAATATTGGCGGTTACATGTTATAGTTTACTGATTATAGCATTACTTTCTGCAGAAAAAAACAAGGTAATTCGTTCATTTATTTACCTTCTGTTTTGTCTTGTTCTGTGGACAGGTGGATCAATGCTTATGCGACTTCAGGTATTTCCAAGTTATGCCTTTTGGTATGAGATTTCATTAATGGCATTATTTACTGCTCCTTTTTTAGCATATAATTTCTTGTATGAATTTGTTGGTGCAAAAGGAAGGTTAATTTGGAGTATTGCATTTGTCAGCACGGTAGTAATGCTGGTGCTTTCGCACTTACAGTTGATTTTAAAAACACCAAACTTGATCCAACTTTCAGACGGGCAATATGTCTTCGTTTATGAAATGACATGGACATTAATATTTCCATCAGTGATTTCTATTTTAATACTTGCTTGTAGTGCCTACACAGTAATAATCGGAATAAAAAAACTTGAAGTACCTTTTAGCAGCCTTAGGCCGATATTTATCGGATTCCCCATCATATTACTCGGTAATATTGTATCGGTAATACCTGGGAATTTATTCCCGTTTGATACCTTAGCTGGAGTTATCTATGCAATATTGATTTTTTATGCATTATATAGAAACAGACTGTTCCGTATGACTTTATTGGTTTCTAGGGGGGTTGTCCTGGCGGAAGCGATGATTTTAGGCTCTATACTGAGTGCTTATCAGATTAGCACGCTTGAAACCTTTATTATTAAATTATTTCCAATTGTTGAAAAAAATATAACCTTAATTATTGCTATTATATTTGCTGTGTTTATTATGACAACATATCGCGTAATCAACATATTTTTAAACAGTTTATTTTTAAAAGTAGAACAATTACAGAATCAACGATTAAAAGATTTTAGTATAGGCGTATCACATAGCCTGAATTTAAAGGATATATTACTTCTATTAATTACATTTATTATGGATTCAATAAATACTCAAAAGATATTTGTTTGCCTTAAAGATCCTCATAATACTTGTTACAAAGTTGTACAAACAGCGACGCCATTAGATTCGAAAAACTTTTCTATATCAATGGATAATCCATGTATTACATGGTTGAAAAATAATAAAAGATGCCTTATATTAAAAGAGTTTAAACGCTCAAGCATTTATAAATCTTTGCATGATTCAGAGAAAAGATTGTTTGCTGATTTAAATGTAAGTTGTATCGTTCCATTAATAAGGGGAGACGAACTAACTGGGATAATACTGCTTAGCGGAAAACAGAAATCAGATAATTATTCGTATGATGATATTGTATTACTTGAATCCGCACAGGCAATTGCCTCTGTAGCTATAAAAAATGCAAGCCTTTATGAACAAGCAAAACATGATGCATGCACTGATCCTTTGACAGGCAGTTTAAACAGAAAAACATTTATGGAAATCTTAGAAAATGAAGTTGTGAAATGTAAAGATAGTTCTCTATCACTTTTGATTATAAATCTTGATGATTTCAAATTGTTTAATCAATTATACGGTTCTTTAAAAGGAGATATGGCTTTAAAGAATATTGCTGATATTATTAAAAACTCAATTAGCGAAAAAGCAACGGCGGGCAGGTATGGTAATAAGGAGTTTGCAATCTGCATGCCAAATACTGATATCATGCAGACTGTATCTCTTGCAGAAAATATCCAACTGCAGGTCAGCAAAATTGATGACAATATTGAAGGCATTTGCCTCAAAGCCTTAACTTTAAGTGGTGGAATTTGTGCAATCCCTTATGGAGCAACAACTTTCAAAGAGCTGCTTGAAAATGCAGATATGGCAGTATACAATGCGAAAAGAAGCGGGAAAAATAAAATTTGTGTATATTCCACTGGAACTGCAACCATAAAAGATGGGGTAACCACTTCTCAAGGTTCTACGGGTGATTATTCTGATTATGCAGCGACAGTATATGCGTTGACAGCGGCCATTGATGCCAAAGATCATTACACTTTCAGCCACAGCCAGAATGTTGAGCTATATTCGACTGAGCTTGCAAAAGCAGCAGGGATAAACGTTGAACACGTTAAAATAATCAGAGAAGCTGCACTTCTTCATGACATTGGTAAAATTGCAATTCCTGAGATTCTTTTGGCTAAAACAGGTAAACTTACCAGAGATGAATATGCGATTTTGAAAACACATGTTGAACATTCAATTTCAATAATTAGACATTTACCAAGTTTGGATTACGTAATACCTTGTGTTGTAGCGCATCATGAAAGATGGGATGGCAGAGGATATCCGAGAGGGATTTCAAAAGAAGACATTCCAATTGGGGCAAGATGTCTGGCTATTGCAGATTCATTTGATGCGATGGTATCAGAGAGAGCCTATAAACCAGCATTTACAACAGAATTCGCGTGCCAGGAGATAATAGATCAGGCAGGAAAACAGTTTGACCCGAAATTAGCCGAATTATTTGTGGAACTTATTAAGGGCAATGTAATCACAGTAAAACATTAAATCAAAACAATAAAAGAGAGGATACCTCTCAAAGATTAGTTCTTAATCTTTTGGAGGCGTCTTTTTTTTTGACATTCCCAAGAGCAGAAATTCAATGATCTTCAATAAGAACAGTTTCACTTTTTTGCTGTAATACGGTACTTTCTTGTTTATTTTTTTATGGAGTTGTTATATAATGAATACTTAGTTTGAAGCATGATTTTTTAAGAGAGGGTATAAAAAA
>JAENWI010000090.1 GCA_016650115.1 Peptostreptococcaceae bacterium
GTCTTGAATTATTGGTCCACCGAATTTGAAAGCCATTTCAACGGTCGAAGATCGGAATTTCTTAAAATATTCTTTGGCTGCTTCGGCTTTACGCATGCGTTCTATAATAAAACTCGGCTAATGGTACGCATACGGCAATTTTCTTGTGAATATGCAAGATACCTTGAAACCGTAAGGTCAGAGGATTTCGAAGTTGAATATTTATCTCAAAATTCTAATACTATTACGTTTCGAATCAATAATAAGCAAGCCGCATTATGTCTTGTAGGACGAGTGAAAATGAGAAACCCTGCAAACGTCTTGAAGGCGCTTACAATGCTCAAGGAAGGACTAGCCTTAGGAGAGTCATTGATTATTAAGGATGGGATTAAACAACTGGGTTCGGTTGCTTCTTTGAACCTTATGGATCTCTTCTTTAAGGATATTACCAAAAAATATTTCTGTGATGTCACAATAGAAAGAGTACACAAAACCAGAGAACTTCTACAGCCCACAAAATTGCTTAAAGAATTTTTTGGATGTTCTAAATCAGGATTTTATATGGAGCTGTTAGGAGAGCTTGAGCGCATTATCCCTGAGCATAATGAATATTTAGTAAAGAGCAGTATTGATGTTTTAAGAACAAATGATGGTCTCTGGATTCTTTATGATTTTTACGCTAATCAGATACATCGTCACAGTCTTATTTTCTCTGGTTCACCTCAGTTAATTGCTGAAACACAGTCTTTTCTTAGGTATAAAGCACAACGATATATAATCTCTGGGAAACCATTTTCTCAATACCTATACAGAATCTGGTCACAACTTTCGATTGCTATCAGTTTTATATATGACGAACAAAACAATTTACTGGAATCAATATTAGATTTAACGGTCTTTGATTACCAAGACCTTCAAGCTTATCTTGCGCAGGAAACAGACTATGCATTCCGCGGTCAGAAAGAAGTCTGCATTTACCTTCGAGCACTATTCAACTTTACTCTGTCTCAGAATAAGCATTTAACTTTGGTACCGCTTAAGGCTTTGAAATTTCCGAAGAATACAGCCGGAAGTGGGCAGCATGTTGAACCTATATCACAGGAGGCACTGAATGCTCTTCTGACTAAGCTTGATGAACTCCCTGCGTATATCCGTCTGGCGTTTTTGTTATGTGCTATAACAGGAGCAAGGGCGAATTCGATATGCCTACTTACAACAGGCTCTCTACAGAAATCTGGCGAGGAATGTACCGTCAAAATATATTATCAAAAAACTGCCGAGGATCGCATCAGGCAGGGAAAAAGTCCGTATGTTACCCACGAAATCCCCGAAAAGCTGTTCAATGATCTGAAAGATTATATTCGGCAGACAGAAAATCTGCGGGCTCAGCTCGAAACTCCATATATTTTCGTTTATCGGATTGTTAGTCATCGTGTTGATACAATGCGACTGCCGAACGTCCTAAAATGTGATGGTTTCCAAGATGAGATACAAAAATTTCTTGATAAGGTGCAACTATATAATGATAGAGGCGATCGAGTAAAGTGTGGCTTCCGGAATATAAGGGCAGAGGTGGGCAGAGCAATGTTTGCTGCGGGGAAAACGGAAAAAGAAGTCGCGGCAAAATTAGGCAACTCACAAGTAGTTTCCAGAACTCATTATAATGTAGCATATCCCACTGATGAAGCCGAGCTTTATAACAGACAATACAAGATTACTGTAGAGACTGTAAAAGGAAAAATCGAGTTAAAGGCATCGAATAGTCCAAGGAGACTTCATCAGAAAGAGTTATACGGGCACTGTACGGCGGAAAATGACTGCAGTAATAAAAATGACTGCCACAACTGTCCCCAACGTATTACTATTGAAAATCATGAGGAAAAGGAGTAGCATCACAGTGAATAGTTCCCTTGTATATGAAAAAGAGAATCCATATGAAGCATTAGCCTTAATAGATGGCTTGAAGCAGATCGGTAGACCGACTTTAAGCGAAGACTGTATCAAATCACTGCAGAGAATCTTATCGCGATTCTCTAGCAACAAGCTTATGGATGCTGAATGGTCGCTATCCATTGCATCCTCTGGCCGGAGGGCAACCCTTCGATTCCCTATGGGCGTGAAGATCAATGAGTCCATTATACTTCGTGCTCTGGTGCTCGAAAACCTGTGTTACTCTGCCTCCACCACATCCAGCAAACGCATGCTTCACGATGCTGCAGTGTTCTTTACATTTCTAGAAGAACATAATATCCATATCGAAAATTGCCGCAGCAGCCTAATTAATATTTATATTACTAAACTTGATTCTATTCCTGACCTGAGCATAAGCCAGAAAAACAGCCTGATGCGTACCGTGGCCGCCCTTATCGCTACTTGTTCGAAATACGAATTATTGCAGGGCATTGGCGTCATCGATTGCTCTTATCGTTGGAAAGAACAGAAGGAACCGAAAAGGTCTCCGGATAGCTGTGTTACGGAGGCGCTTGATGTTTTGTTCTTCGATATTACTAACATTGATATACCAAACGCTTATCGATGTTTATATTTTCTCCTGCGGCTGATTCCAAACCGTATTAGTGAGGTGCTAACAATGGATATTGACTGTTTGTCGTATCCGGATGTCGACGTATATGCAGTATCAATTCCAACTTCAAAAGAGACTCCGTATCATGTGCCAAAATACCAAAAGTATAACAGGAAGCTGTCTGGATGGTGTGAGGGCATGATGTATGAATCCATCCGTACACATCAGGCATTTGCACTGGAGAGGCAGTCTGCACTGACGAATTATGATAAAGATTATTTATTTATTTCTCCGATCAACAATAGGTTAATTACCGAAGCAGAATTCAACGTTTTCCTGAAAAGTCTGTGTATTCGTTATAACATATTGGATGCATCTGGGAATCAGGCGCACGTTACTTCTCACAATTTCCGGCATGTTGCCATCGGAGAGCGCCTTCGCAACAATATCATCTCCACAATTTTAACTATGATTGAAAGCAATCATAGTACTCCGGAACAGACCATGGCGTACGGTTATCAGTCAATAAAGGATGAAGCAACTCACCTTGGAGCCATCACCGATGAAATATTTCAAAAAAGCTGGGGGGTTTCATCTAGCGATAATAAAGTAATTGAACCAATTGTTTTTCCCGAATACAAATATAAGTCTATGGCAGATCAGCCGTTTACAAGACTTATTCCCGGTTACGGCATATGCTGCAATGTATCATGCTCCCCTCGATTTGAAAAATGTTTTTCGTGCAGGAAATTCCAACCCGATAAGATGTACCTTGAGTATATTGAAAACGCAATAAGAATCTTAGAAAAGAAAATCACCACACTACAGAAGAAACGCGGCAGTGCGGATGCTATCAAATTTAATCAGGAAAGACTTGAAGTCTTCCGACTCTATGTTAGTAAAATTAACAACAGTTGTATGCATGCATTTGCGTAAAAAAAAAAGGGGGGGGATTATTTATGCCACAATCAAGAGGAAAAACGAATCAAGGATTAGCTGTGTATAAGCAGTCTCAAAGAGAAGAGACTTTACGCCGTATTGATGAGGCAATTATATATTTGCGTAATAAAGGGCTTGAAATAACAAAGAAGAATATAGCTAGTGAGCTGGGCATTCATTACAATACGTTGAAAAGCGAGTATATAAAATATCATTTACTGCGATATCCCGAATTTAATCCGGATATTCAGACTCCTGTATTCGTTACAAATGAAGATCTTGAAAAAGAAGCTGCTATTTTACACAATAAATTAATAAAGACCAAGCTAGCAAACAAAAACCTATCAGTTGAGAACACCAGGTTGAGGCTAGAAAATAGGAAATTAGACAATGAATATCAATGTCTTTTAGGGCGTTATCAAATTGATGTCGGGAAAAAAATAATACCTTTTTAACTGTTAAATATACCCCCTAAAAAGAACACCATGCATTAAAAAATCAACGGGTTCCGTTTTGAGGTGCAAAATTGAAAATCGCACGCAAAATAGCATTAATAATAAATTTATTATCGCTGTGATTTTATATGCGATTTTGATGACAGATTTTTCCCTGATTTTAATAATCACGTTATAATCTAACAGCAAAGAGTTTAGGGCAATGCAACTGATTTATATAGGTCAAAATTAAGTAGGAGGCTACTCATTAATTGAGTAGCCGACCTCTCACACCACCGTGCGTACCGTTCGGTACACGGCGGTTCTCTAGTTTACACCTTAACTTGTTGGTAATATTCTAGAAATGATATAAATCCTATACTCTTAAGATAATCATTTCCCAATGTAATACTTAGGATTGGGCTACCTGATATCCTCCAGTAGCTTTTCCTAGTGTTCGCAAATTTAATTGCGTTTTTATGGGATAATCCTAAGTGTTTAAGATTCTTATATCTTGTCCTAACCCTCTTCCATTGCTTCCAGTAAACCATTCGTATCCGTCTTCTCATCCATTTGTCTATTTCCTTTAGTAGTTGACTTATATCTGCCAGTTTAAAGTAATTTACCCATCCTGTGATGTATTGTTTCAGTTTCAAAATCCTGTATTCATTGCTGAACCCATTATTTCGTCCTGTTAGTTCCTTCACTCTCTGCTTCATTTTCTTTACAGATTTTGGATGGATTCTCACTCTGGCTTGACCTTTATGTTGATAAAATGAAAATCCTAGAAATTTTACCTTTCCTACATAGTCTACTACTGTTTTCTCTCTATTCACTTTTAGAAAAAGCTTTCCTTCTATGAATGGGAGAATGTTCTCCAACGTTCGAGTTGCACTTCTTTTACTTTTACAAAAGATTACTAAATCGTCCGCATAGCGGACAAATCTGTGCCCCCTGCCTTCCAATTCTTTGTCCAATTCATTTAGCATAATATTGCTAAGCAACGGACTCAGTGGACCGCCTTGAGGCACTCCTGATGGTGTTTCCTCATATTTGTGCTTTACAACGACTCCTGCTTGCAGGTATTTATGTATGAGAGATATGACTCTTCCGTCTTTTATTGTCCTTGATAACACTTCTATGAGTTTACTTTGATTTACTGTATCGAAGTATTTCTCTAAATCCATATCCACCACATATTTGCAGCCTTCATTTATATTTTGTTGGCTTTTCTTTATGGCGTCATGGGCACTCCGTTTTGGTCTGAATCCATAGCTATTATCTGAGAATTGTCTCTCAAATATCGGAGATAATATTTGGGCGATTGCCTGTTGTATTACTCTGTCAACTACGGTTGGTATTCCAAGCATTCTAGTTTTACCCTGTTCCTCTTTTGGTATTTCTACCCTTCGTACAGGATTTGGCTTGTATTTGCCTTTTCGGATTGCATCTACAATTTCGCGGTTGTGTATTTTAAGATATGGCAAAAGTTCATCTACTCCCATCTTATCTACTCCCCCGGTTCCTTTGTTTGCTTTTACCTTCTTGTAGGCTTGATTTAAATTCTGTCTATCAAGTATCTTTTCCAGCAAATCCGATTCCAACAAGGCTGTGTTGGTAATGTTGTTTTCAGTTATCTTAGTTGAGTCATACTCTCCTACATATCTTTCCTGTTCCGCAGTATCCTTTTGTAGTGAGTTCCCTGTTTGGGATTGGCAGTATTTCTTCTCATTTTCAGTAACATTCATTGACTAATCACCTCCTAGAGTTCAGTCCTTCCTCCACATTGTCGCCTTCGTGAAGTAATATGACCTCGGCTGACTTCTCACGACAAATCTTATTTCAACCATATTTCATACATTCGTTTCCATACGTCCGTGAGATCTCCCCAGGTAAGAACGCAATCTTTCCTTCCATCTATCTGCCACATTTACACTGTATGTTTCCGAATAGTTTTGGGCTTCAGTTTGTGTTGCAACCTTACCCACCATACATTTGCCTGATGTGATTTCTGTTCGTCAGACCAGAAGTTTGCCTCCAGCTTCCTTCAGATTCGCAGTCGCCCACGACACCCTTGCTCTTGGCTATGTGCTTGGCACTATCAACCCGCACTCGGGACTTTCACCCGTTAGATTGCGCCCATGCTGGGCGCACAACGAAAACATAGCCACACTCAAGCTGAATGTGGCTACTTTATTTTTGCTAACGGCTTACATTTTAACATATATTCAAAAATTTATATTAACATTTAACCATGTCCAAGAAGACTTCAGTAATAGCTGGATCGAATTGTGTTCCAGAACATCTCTTTATTTCATTTATTGCTTCTTGATGCCCTAATGTCGAACCATAAGTTCGCTTTGTAGTCATAGCGTCATAGGCGTCGGCAA
>JAENWI010000521.1 GCA_016650115.1 Peptostreptococcaceae bacterium
ACCAAAGGATGGTTCCTGGCGGTAAGGTTTTCAGCAATAACCGCCCTTATGATAAGTTCGCTTGCATGTTCTGCCGATTCTTCCGACCAGACTTCCCAAGCCACAATTTTTCGGCTGAATAGATCTGTTATCAAGTATAGATAGTAGTGGAGCCCTTTAATAGGCCCGTTCAAGTAGGTTATATCCCATACATAAACTTGGTTGGGTCCGTCTGCTTCATGGGTTGTTATTGGACGTTTTGCCGGTTCCTGGCTCCGGCCTCGGTGATGCTGTTCATTGTACTTATGTAAAACCCTGTAGAAGGAAGACTCTGATGCGATGTAAACACCTTCATCTGCCAAAATTGGGACTAACTGACTTGGTGGAAGACTGCTGTATTTCGGTTCATGCATTACATTCAATATCTGCTGTTCTTCAAATTCTGACAGTTTATTGAGTGGCACAGGCCTCTGGCTGATGGTTCGTTTATCAACATAATTTTGGGTTTCTGCAGCAGATGTTCTCCAACGTTTAAATGTTCGGCTACAGATTCCAGCTTCTTTGCAGGCAGCGTCAAGGGATGCGCCGTTTACCACGGCTTCTTTGATTAGTTCAACTGCCTTGCTGCGATCCACGGGGCTAATCATTCGTCCTCGTTTTCCGTCCCCCAGATCGCATTGATTTTTTTTCGCAGCACCAGCAGGGCTGCAGTTTCAGCTAACGCTTTCTCTTTTCGATAAAGTTCCTTTTCTAAAGATTTGACCTCTTTAGATTTTTCTTTGAGTTCTTTGTTTAACCTGGAAACTTCTTCTGCAATGCCTCCATTGGCTTGCATACAAACATTTTTCCATGCTTTGATTTCTTCTATATACAGACCTTTTTTGCGGCAATACTCCCCAAGCTCCGCTTCGTTCGCGCTTGCCGTTTCAAGAACGATTAGGAATTTATCTTCACTGCGCCAGCGGTCAGACACTTGATTGTTTCCAGGGGCTGCAACTCCTGATTTACGGGATTTATCTCTCCAGTTTCGAAGAGTCTGCTCGTTTATCTGGGTTTCTCTTGCAAGTTTGGATATGGACTCA
>JAENWI010000523.1 GCA_016650115.1 Peptostreptococcaceae bacterium
ACAATCCCTTCCATTGGGTGATTTTCGCTTGATTTCATTGCTTCTCTAACTTTATGCATGAATAATCTTGCGGTATTTTCTCTAACGCCAAAACGCAGCTCGCTGGTAAATGATTTCAGCAGCGGTATGACCATGAGCAGCCCAGTGCATTTTGTTTTGAATGGTTTTAAAGAACTCGATTGACATTGGTGCGTTTGGGTCATAATCAACGCTTGTAGCATAAATATCCAATACTTTTCGCCAAAATACTTTTTCGGATGATCGAATGTCCCTGATTCTGGCCAACAGTTCATCAAAATAGATGCCTCCACCAGCTTCTTTGAGCAATTCATCGTTCATGGTAAACCCTTTGATCAAGTATTCCTTAATCCGACTTGTCGCCCATTTCCGGAACTGAACACCACGATGCGATTTTACCCGATATCCTACCGAGATGATTATATCGAGATTGTAATAAGTTACCGGTTTGTCGGAATTTGCAATATGCAATTTTTGCATATTGCTTTCTTTATCTAATTCACCTTCTTCGAATACATTTCTTATATATCTCGTTGAAATAAGGAAACTATTTGCTCCTGAGTAAGCCAAACAGTTTCATTCTCGAAGTGGGTTTCTATCTTGGTTTGCCCATCTTCGGTTTGATAGATGATAATTTCTGAACTCATTTTCTTTTCTTTTTTGTTTTGGTTCCTCCGGCAAAGAAAGTACCCCTGCTTTTTTCTTCCTCAATCATTTGTTCATAGAGTTTAAACAGGTATTCGTTTAAACCATGGGAGTATGTCAATCTTTAATCAATTTTAGCATTTGATAGCAAAAAGCAATGTTTCGTAAAGTTCTAGTATTTTCTAGTAAAGTGAAGTTTTTTTAATTTCTAAAAGTCGTATCTTTTTTCCCTTTTCGCTCCAATTAAACCCTTAGAGATTAAATGCTGAAATTATATTTTAACCATTACATAGCAGATTAATTATTCAAGTATTTTTATGAAATATTGATCAGTCAGTTTCACACGAATACATTAATTTGATACTTTTTTAAGTAGTATATTAAAATATACCACTTAA
>JAENWI010000377.1 GCA_016650115.1 Peptostreptococcaceae bacterium
GATAATCATACTATTTTAGAGAGATTCCCCAAACTTGCCCTTAGAAAGGTGGGAGTAGATGTTAAAATCTAATGCAAATAATTCTGATGCAGGGAAGCCACCGACTTTAAATGTTGCCGCTTTAAAATATGATTCAAAAAAGAATTCGGCGCCTTCTGTGGTAGCTGCAGGAAGCGGTTATATAGCCCAGAAGATACTCCAGGTGGCTATTGAGAATGGCATTGCAATTTACCATGATGACAGTGCAGCAACCCTTTTAGCGAAGCTTGATATTGGGCAGGAAATCCCACCTGAACTTTATCAGATTGTTGTAAATATTTATATTTCGCTTTTGGAGATTGCGGAGGAGAAGGGCAACTTTTTTTGAAGTCAATATCAAACGAAAAGCTTGCATTTATGTGATAAATCCTCATTATTATACTTGCTTTTTCGTGATTACTAGTTTTTTTTTAGTATAAACGGGCATACAATACAATAAGATGAGGTGATAGATATATGGCAGACAGATCAATACTTAAACGGAAGTTGTATGATAGACTTATTCAGTGGAAAAGAGAAAGCACCGGCTCTACCGCATTGATGATTGATGATTGATGGTGCAAGGCGTGTTGGGAAGAGCTATCTTTGCAAACAATTTGGATTTATTCTTTTTAAAGCTTTCCGCTTTTTACAGCACAACTCTCTTAAAAAGAAAGTCGCTGATTATCTTTGATGAGGTGCAGCAGTTTCCAGAAAGCAAGACAGCTAATTAAATATTTAGTCGCTGACGGTAGATACGATTATATTGAAACAGGCTCACTTATGATTAAAGACGGCATTATCCATTTACCTCTATATATGGCAATGTGTTTATAAACCGGATAAACATTCGGCTCCTCTTTCTAACGAAAACAAAATAAAGCCACAAGCAAAAAACCACCCGAAGGTGGTTTTTTGCTTGTGTGGTTTGTACATTAAAGTTATTGTAATAACTGAAGTACACTTTGTGGTTGTTGGTTTGCCTGCGCAAGCATTGCTGTAGCAGCCTGTGAAAGAATGTTGTTCTTTGTGAATTCCATCATTTCCTTTGCCATGTCTACGTCTCTGATACGAGATTCAGAAGAAGCTAAGTTTTCAGAAGTAACACTCAGGTTGTTAATGGTATGTTCTAGTCTGTTCTGCATACCACCAAGTTTAGCTCTTTCTGAAGATACACTAGAAATTGCATTGCTAATAGTAAGTATAGCGTCATTTGCACCGGATTGAGTTGTGATGTCAACCTTATTAACGCCAAGTGCAATTGAACTCATGTCATTGATGCCCAAGGAAGTATTTTGACTGCTGTTCGCTCCTATTTGAAACTTAGACGCTGAGTTATCAACCGTAATAACACTTGTATCTTTGTCTGCTGCACCTGTAGCTACGTCAAATTCAAAACCGGATACTACGGTGTTGGATGCATCTCCTACTTCAGTTGCAGTTGCAGTTTTTGTCATAGCAGAGTCAATATTGAATGTAATTGTTCCGTCTCCCTTAATAGAAGCAGCGA
>JAENWI010000071.1 GCA_016650115.1 Peptostreptococcaceae bacterium
CGCCCTATTTGGTCTTGCTCCGAGTGGGGTTTACACGGCCAATATGTTACCATATTGCCGGTGAGCTCTTACCTCACCATTTCAACCTTACCAGGGTCTTAACCCTTCGGCGGTATGTTTCTGTTGCACTTTCCTTAAAGTTACCTTCACCAGGCGTTATCTGGCACCCTTACCCTATGGAGCCCGGACTTTCCTCGTGAACTGAATCACGCGACTGTCTGGCCTACTCTCGTAAATTATAACACATTTAGCGACAGTTTCCAAAAGGATTTAAATTTATTTTAGATTCTATTATTTTTACTTTTTCTCCGAGTAATTTTGTCAGTTTAGCCGCAAAATTCTCCGGAAATATTCTTTCGGTATAATAATGTCCGGCATCAATTAAACACAATCCCATTTCCTTTGCATGTTGAGCATCATGATATTTTATATCACCGGTAATCAATAAATCACATCCGTTTTCCAACGCATCATTTATCAAACTGGCTCCGGAACCTGTGCAAACACCTATTTTAATTATTTCTTTATCTGTTCTTCCAACTTTTTTTATTTCAAAGGCAGGAATCTCTAATTTGTTTTCAATAATACTTACTATGTCATCAATTTTTAATGGTTTTGCTAAATTTAATAATCTTCCAATTTCCAACTCACCAAAATTTCCTGTACCTACAGTTCTAGACATTTTAACGTTAATTAAACTGATTAGATAATCATTATTTCCACCTATTGCTTTATCAAAAGTCGTATGAGCGGAGTATACAGAAATATTTTTCATAACAAGTTTATTTATATATCTACCAACTATATCATCAATATCAATTTTACAAATTTCCTTAAATATCAAAGGATGGTGTGTAATAATTAAATCAACTTCATTTTCAATTGCCTCGTCTATAACGTCTCCCGTAATTTCAAGAGCAATCAGAATTTTTTCAATGTTCTTGTCGGATGTTTTTATTTGTATGCCCGAATTATCCCATTCTTCCATAAGAAATTGGGGTGCAATCAACTCAATCGATTCTTCAAACTCCACATATGTGATTCCCATTCTTTTCATCCACCTTTTCTAAATATTTTTCCATGAATATTATACGACCTTCTGAGCGCAATATTTTTTCATTATTCAATGGGAATTCTTTGTTTCCTCCAGAAATAATTTTATTGATTATTTTTTTTTCGGTTTTTATTTTTTTTTCAACAAATTCTCTAATCAATTGATTTCCCTTGATCATTTCAATTCCAGGAAGCTCGAAATTTATTCCCAACCAGCTAATATTTTCATTTGACTCTTTATAAATAGGTTTAGCTACAATGATTTCACAAATATAAAGGCCTTCTTTTACCAATTCTTCTTTTGTTATATTAAACCCATTCTCTAATAACCAGTATCGCAACTTGCTTTGGCCATTTCTTGGTTGAAGTATAATTTTTTCAAAACTTTTGCTTTTTTCCAGGTCGGCAGCAAGAATTTCTGTAATGAGTGCTCCTCCCATTCCTGCAATTACCAAAGTGCTTACTTCTCTTGGCAAAATTGTTTCCAATCCGTTTCCAAGCCGTAAATCAAATTCAATCCCGTGCTTTGTCGCTTTGATGTTTTCACTTGCTTTTTCAAGCGGACCTTTATTTATGTCCGAAAGTATTATCTTTTTGCAGATACCTCTTTCCCAAAGTGCAATAGGTAAAAAACCATGGTCTGTTCCTATATCGGCCATGGTTTCATTTTCATCAATTAAATTTGCTATAATTTCCAGTCTTTCAGATAATTTTATCATCCATAATTCCTTATTTATTCCAGATAA
The DNA here is from genome assembly GCA_016650115.1 of Peptostreptococcaceae bacterium. GTDB lineage: Bacteria > Bacillota > Clostridia > Peptostreptococcales > Anaerovoracaceae > JAENWH01. Next base: position 1,800 of record JAENWI010000071.1, read on the forward strand.
TCTTTCAATTTTTTGCTTCTGCTTGGATGTCTTAGTTTTCTAAGAGCTTTCGCTTCAATTTGTCTGATTCTTTCCCTTGTCACATCAAATCTTTTACCTACTTCTTCAAGGGTTCTGGCTCTGCCGTCTTCAAGACCAAATCTTAGTTTTAAAACTTTCTGCTCTCTTTCTGTAAGTGTATCCAATACTTCTATCAATTGCTCCTTAAGCATTGAAAATGCTGCTGCTTCCGCTGGTGCTGGGACATCATCATCAGGAATAAAGTCCCCTAAATGGCTGTCTTCTTCTTCACCAATCGGAGTTTCCAGGGATACAGGTTCTTGTGCAATTTTTAAAATTTCTCTTACTTTTTCTACTGAAATATCCATTTCTTCTGCAATTTCTTCAGGGGTTGGTTCTCTGCCAAATTCCTGAAGCAATTGTCTTGATATTCTTATAAGTTTATTGATTGTCTCCACCATATGTACAGGTATACGAATAGTTCTTGCCTGATCTGCAATCGAACGAGTTATCGCCTGTCTTATCCACCAAGTCGCATAAGTGCTGAATTTATATCCCTTTCTCCAATCAAATTTATCTACAGCCTTAATTAATCCCAGATTTCCCTCTTGAATAAGATCAAGAAACAGCATGCCTCTTCCAACATATCTTTTTGCAATACTAACTACTAATCTGAGATTCGCCTCACATAACCTGGCCTTGGCTTCTTCATCTCCAAGCTCCATTCTCTTTGCCAGTTCAATTTCTTCATCCCCGGACAGAAGAGAAACTTTGCCTATTTCCTTTAAATACATTCTTACTGGATCATCAACTGAAATTCCTTTTGGAATGACCGTTTCTATATCTGCTTCAACTGGCACTTCTTCAACGGTGGCTATATCAACATCAGGTTCAGCATCTTCATTATCAAGTGTTAAGATAACAAAATCATCCGAATCTGTCTCCGAAGTAACCTCAACACCAATAGCCATCAGGTTTTCATAAACCTCATCTATCTGATCTTTATCCATATCAACAGATTCCAGCATCTCTGCAACTTCCCTGTAGGTAATACTTCCTTTTAGCTTTGCCTTTTCTGTTAAATCATGGATGTATCCCACCCGTTTTTCTTCATTTACTTGTTCGAAACTCATCACTTTATCTCCTATCAACATTTTTTAATTTTTGTAATTCCATTAATTCTTTAGTAATTTCGTTAATTTTTTCAATATTTTCCTCTTCATCCGCCATAGACAATCTAAAAATCAAATCTCTTTCTTTTCTAATCACTATTCGATTATTAATGTTATGAACACAATCGTTAAAAATCATTTCCTCTTTGCCACCCAAATGTATGTTTTCCATTATATCATTTAAAATATTCCTTTCCCGCTCTTCAAGGCTATCCTGCAATTTTCTGATATCCACTTCCTCAATATCCCTTGTAATTGAAACAATCATATTGAATATTTTCTTACCACTTTCGCTCAAAAAAGGATTTTCTAAAATTTTAACCTTATTTATATAAGAACTTTTTAAAAGAAGAATTTTGATGATATTTTTTTCAATCATATCAATTGGTAAGAGTTCTTTCACGCTATTTTCATTTTCATATTCATACTGCTGCCTTTGATGTACAGGCTCATCATTAAGACCATTTACTTCAAAACGGATTGCACTTTCTGATATTTTTGTGTCCTTTGCCAGTTTTTTAATATAAGCTTCGGCTTCTATTGGGGTTAATCCTTTAAGAATTTTAGCTGATTCTTTCAGTAAATCGATGCTCCCCTCCGTTGTGTTCATATCATACTTGTTTTTTAATAAATAAATCTTATAGTCAACATAAGGCAATGCTTCTTTTACCAGCCTAATAAATGCTTCTTTTCCCTTTTTCCTGACAAATTCATCTGGATCTTTCCCGTCTGAAACTTGAAGTACTTTTACTTTACAGTTTTCTTTATATAGAATATCCATTCCTCTAAGAGAAGCAGCTTGCCCCGCCACATCAGCATCATAGGATAACACGATATTGTTTGTGTACCTTTTCAGCAACTTCGCCTGATTTTCAGTAAGGGCAGTTCCTAAAGAAGCACAAACATTTCGAATCCCGCTTTCATATAAAGAAATAGCATCCATATATCCTTCTACCAGAATTGCATAATCTTCCTTGTCTATATCTTGTCTTGTGAGATTAATACCGTATAAATTATTTTTCTTCATAAATACTTTTGATTCAGGAGAATTTAAGTATTTTGGTTGGTCATCCCCGATAGCTCTACCGCCAAAACCGATTATTTTACCTCTTGTATTAATGATTGGGAACATTATCCTATTTCTGTATTTGTCGAAGTATTTGCCCTTAGATTCGGAAACCAAACCCAATTCAATCAGTAATTTTACATCCGTCCCTTTAGCTTTAAAATAATTATAAAGGCTATCCCATTCAGAATCCGCATATCCAACACCAAATTTTTTTAGCGTTGCAATATCAATTCCACGTTTCTTCATGTAATTGTACCCAATATTGTTGCTTTTAATAAACGCTTTGTAAAAAAAAGTGGCCGCTTCCCTGTTGATTTCATAAAGTTCTTCCCTTTTTCCATCACTCGGCGAAGCGCTTTTTATTTCAATTCCATACTGAGCAGCCATTTTTCCTATGGCTTCTTTGAATTCCAGATTATAATATTTCTCAACAAATTCAATAGCATCTCCCGTTGCCCCACATCCAAAGCATGTATAAATCTGCTTTGTTTCTGACACAACAAAAGAAGGTGTTTTCTCATTGTGGAAGGGGCAAACTCCTTTATGGTTGCTCCCCGTTTTTTTTAGGGGAACTACTTGCCCGATAACATCTACAATGTTACACCTGCTTTTGATTTCATCTACTATATTATCATTGATTGCTATGCTCATTATTTCTCCAAAGTATATTATATTTTCATATAGTAATATTCTACAAAAATAGGCATATCCCTTTTTTTTATTCTCAAATTATTAATATTTTTTTATTTTATTCATTTTCATCATTTTGGAATAAAAAGTTCATCATACAAATTCATCGCAAAACGGTCGGTCATTCCCGCAATATAATCTTTAACAACTTCATTTACACCATATTTAGAAATCATCCCTTGCCCTTCTTCCGGAAGTAGCTCGGATTTTTGGAAATAATAATTATACAAAGAATATATGATATTTTTCACCTTATCTAAATCTTCATCTTTTTTTACAATGCTATTATGATATACATTTTCAAACATGTACGTTCTCAAATCATTCATGCTCTCTCTGCATTCAAGACTTTGTGATATGACACTTTTGCCATCACTGTTTTTTATTACATCGCCAACCAGTTTATTTATTCTGCTTCTGTGATCAATTCCAAGAACCTTAATGCAATCTACAGGAAGACAGTCAAAACTTATGACCTTACTTCTGATGGCATCATCAATATCATGATTAATATAGGCAATTCTATCACTGATTTTGACTATTTGTCCTTCCAATGTTATTGGTAAAACTGAACCGGTATGGTTTAAAATTCCATCTCTTACTTCAAGAGTAAGATTGATTCCAGTATACTCTTTTTCTCCCTCTAAAACTTCAACAACGCGAAGACTTTGAACGTTATGTTTAAATCCCCCGGGGTGTATTTCTGAAAGGAAAAATTCTCCGTTGTGACCAAAAGGCGTATGGCCCAAATCATGACCTAACGAAATAGCTTCAACCAAGTCTTCATTTAAACCTAGTCCTCTGGCAATAGTTCTGGCTATTTGTGACACTTCAAGAGTATGTGTTAATCTGGTTCTGAAATGATCTCCTTCCGGTGCCAGGAAAACCTGTGTTTTATGCATAAGTCTTCTGAATGACTTAGAATGCACAATTCTATCCCTGTCCCTTTGGAAATCTGTTCTGAATGCACATTTGGCTTCCTCATGTTCTCTCCCCTTTGATTCGGCAGACTTCGCAGCAAATGGAGAAAGAATAATGTATTCTCTTTTTTCAAGATCTTCTCTTAATATCATAATGCTCCTTTAAGCATGCTTCATTACTAGACCTTCTACAATATTAGCCACATTTTCACAGGCATCTATACTTTCTTCGAGAAGTTCGTAGAGCTGCTTCCACTTGATTATTTCAATAGGGTCCTTTTCATTTTTAAAAAGCTTTGTCAAAGCTCTTCTATAGACGATGTCACCTTCATTTTCAATTCTATTGACTTCAATAATCTGTTCTTTGACTATTGTATTCTGTTTAATTTCATGTAGATGATTGAACAAAACACCTAATTCTCTTATGCTCTGCATAAGTAAATCTGACATTATAATAGCTTCAGGCTTCATGTTTTTAACATCAAATACTATAAACCTGTTAGCAACCTCTTCAATGCAATCTACAATGTCGTCCATATCACGTGCAATATTGTAAATATCTTCTCTGTCAAAAGGAGTAATGACTGATTCATTTAACTTTTTTAATATTTTATGAACTTGCATATCACAATCTGTTTCAAGCACTTTTAAATTAGAAACCTTATCTTCAACCTTTTCGTAATTATGTACCAAGTCCAAAAAAGTTTCACCCACAACAATTACTTTCTCAAATGATTCATTAAATAAATCCAAAAAAATATCTTCTTTTTCCTTCTTTTTTAATCCCAGCATAAAAAACCTCCTCATTTCTTAATAATATATGATATTATTTAAAATCCAGTGTGGCCAAAGCCTCCAGAACCTCTTTCTGTATCTGATAATTCTTCTTCATGTGCCCAGGTGATTCTTTCATATTTTCCTATGATAATCTGGGCGATTCTATCCCCATTGTTAATTGTAAAATCCTTTTTGCCAAGGTTTATAAGGATTACCCCTATTTCTCCCCTATAATCGCTGTCAATGGTTCCAATACCATTCACAAGGCTAATGCCATGATTTAAGGCGAGGCCACTTCTTGCCCTTATTTGAGCCTCGTAACCAACAGGTATTTCAATATATAAACCTGTCGGTATTAACATTCGTTCTCCTGGCGAAAGAGTAACTGAGTTTTTAATTAATGCTTTTATATCCATCCCTGCGGCCCCCTCTGTTTTATAAGAGGGAAAATCTCCGCTTTTACTGATTATTTTGATTTCCATTTGTTCATCTCCTTAAGAAAGCAATATTTCTTTCAGATTAATTTTCTTATTAGTTATCGTAACTCCGCAGTAATTTTTGATATCATAAATCAATTCAGATACCTCATTAATATCATCCATTGTTACCCGGTCTATTCCTTCGATAATTTCTTCCGGTGTATAGACCTTTCCAAGCAGTATAGTACTTTTACCGATAGAAAAC